>DAIEFO010000021.1:12873-14776 GCA_027325475.1 Desulfobacteraceae bacterium
CAACTGGCCCGGAAATGTCAGAGAACTTTCCAACTGGATTGAATATGGGGTAATTCTGGCCGGAGATGAACAGATACAACCGGAACACCTGCCGGCGGCGTCGTCAGACAATTCCGAAGATATTTTGCCGACGCTGATGGAATCCGCCCTGCCATCGCTGGAAGAGCTGGAAAAACGCTATATTCACTTGATATTACAAAAGACAGGGAATCGCCGCGGTGATGCTGCCAAAAAACTGGGAATCAGTACCGCAACGCTATGGCGTAAACTACATCTGAATCAGGAAAGCAAGAATTCATCCCTGAGAGACTGAATCAGCTCTTTGACGGAAATAATTTTGGTAACCCGATACGCATTATACCCCGCAAAAGCAAACCCGTTTTTGAACTTGCCTTTACGGGCGCCTGCCAGCGCCAGCGCGATGCAATAGGGGCTTTTAGCGCGTTCGCATGTTTTTACGCAGTGATACGGACAGTTGAACGGTTTTTTGTCGCCAGTAGCGACTTCGGAAAGAAACTGGTTTCTGATGGCGCGTCCCGGCATACCGACAGGACTTTTAATGATCATCAGATCCTCTTTATTCGCTTTGATGTATGTTTCCTTGAAATCAGGATCGGCGTCACATTCATATGTGGCGACAAAACGGGTCCCCATCTGTACACCGGCGGCTCCCAGATTGATAAAATTCCGGATATCTGCGCCTGTAAAGATTCCTCCCGCGGCAATTACGGGAATGACAGCATTCCGCTCGCGGGCAATCGGAGCGACCGTTTGGATCACATCCTGCACCAGATTTTCGAGATTGAATGCAGGATCGTCGATTTGCTCCGGTTTAAAACCAAGATGTCCTCCAGCTTTGGGCCCTTCCACAACAAACGCATCCGGCAGATAATTATATTTTGAAAGCCATTTCTGACAGATCAACCTGGCGGCGCGGCCGGAAGACACAATCGGCACCAGTTTGGTCTTTGCCTTTTCTGTCAGATATCCCGGTAAGTCCAGAGGCAGCCCGGCTCCGGAAAATATGACATCTACGGATTCTTCAATGGCAGCTTTAACCAGATCCGCATAATGCGTCAGTGCCACCATGATATTAACACCAATAATGCCCTGGGTCAGACTTCTGGCCTTGCAAATCACTTTTTTTAATGCCCGGACATTGGCGGCTACGGGATTTTCCGTGATATCCGGTTCATCAATACCCACCATTGCGCCGGCAATTACCCCGATGCCGCCTTCATTGGCGACTGCCGAAGCCAGGCCGGACATGGAAATACCAACTCCCATGCCTCCCTGTATAATAGGAATACGACTGATCAGGTCTCCAATTTTCAACACGGGAAAGTCCATCTCACACCTCCTGTATATATGCCTGTATCATCGTCAAAGATGAAGACTTAATTATCAGGCATGAACAATGGCATCTTAGGTAGAAAGATGCTGAAATGCAAAGGAGATATGAGATGAGACAATACTATTACAATCTTGACGGCTCGATCTCAAGCTGTTAGATTAACTCCATCGGTGTCTGACGACTTCGTAAAAAGTCCGCATGCTGCATTGCGCTGTATTTTTCGTCATTGCAGCGTATCCAAAAGTACGTTTAACTCCTCAGAATTTGCGTGACTTGCCTGCGAACCGGCATTTTAATGCCGGTACAAAGCTGTCTGATATCCGACTTTTTACGAAGGCATCAAGTGTAACCTTATTGAGTATGAATGAACCATTTAAAATAAAACCATAAATTATAGAGGGATAGGGATGGCGAAAATTCACGTTGTTACTGACAGCACGGCGTATTTTTCTACTGACGAAATCAAACGATACGGTATCACCGTTCTTCCTTTAAAGGTGATATTTACAGGTAAGGAATATAACGAAACCGATATTAACGATGTCCGGT
>DAIEFO010000220.1 GCA_027325475.1 Desulfobacteraceae bacterium
GCAGCAGTTCGCATCAATGGAGACTATTTCCTCGGGCAGGGAATCCAGAACAACCCGAAGCTTGTTTCGGCTTTCGATAAGGGTTCGCTGAAGATTGTTGTGTGCCTCCTCCAGCAAAAGGATACGTTCGCCGGCCTTGACCCGCGCCTGAAGCTCTTTCGGATCGAAAGGTTTTTTGATGTAGTCATCTGCGCCGCACTGCAGAATTTCCAGCAGTTCATTCTTCCGCCCTCCGCCGGTTATGACAATGATATATGTGTAATGGCCTGTGTCGGAAGAACGGATTTTCCGGCACAGCTCCAGCCCGTTCATTCGCGGCATCGCCCAATCTGTAATGATCAGTTGAACGGACCCTCGCTGATAAATCGCCCAGGCCTCCTGTCCGTCCCGGGCGCGCACGACCGCGTAGTTCAAGCTCTTCAGAATATCGCCCAGAAGATCCAGCACGAGATCGTTGTCATCTGCGATCAATACGTTCATAATCCGTTTCCATCGTGGTTTGATAAGAAAGGTCTGTTGCTTCCCGCCGGGCAGGTGATAACGCGCGGCGTGAATTTTGACGGCTTCGTAAAAAGTCCGGAGGCTGCGTTGCGCCGCATCCTTCGTCATTGCAGCGTACCACAAGTCGCTTCATTCCTCAGGATTTGCGCGCCTTGCCTGCGAACTTTTTACGAAGCCGTCTGAAATCCGACTTTTTACGAAGTTGTCATCATTAATTGCTTCACAATGGAGAGCGGAGTATGACAAAAAACGTTTCTGAAAATCGAATGGATCGTCTTGAGAGGTTCCTTGAAGAATTCAGCATGACGTTTGCCAAAGGCATGGCGGATATGAAATCATCTCAAGAGAAAATTATGCTGGATATAAAATCGTCGCAAGACAGGATAGACGAACAGATTCTGGCGCTGAAAGCCTCGCAAGACAGAACGGACGAACAGATTCTGGCATTGAAAGCCGCTCAAGAGATAACCGATAAACAACTGCGCGCCACAGACGCCAAACTGGAGCGAATCGGAAAACAGCTTGCCGATCAGGGATTCGTTCAGGGGGAGACGGCGGAGGATTTGTTTTACCGGAATGTGAAGGGGCTGTTTGGGCCATTCGAATTGCCGTTGGGTCGAGTCCGCCGGAAATGGTGCGTTGGGTTCGATAAGGAGGGCGTATGTCCAGAAAACTGGTGAGTTTCGATTGGGCGGTGAAGCGGCTGCTGCGCAGCAAAGTCAATTTTGGCGTACTGGAGGGCTTTCTGTCGGAATTGCTCAAGGACGATATTCAGATACAGGATGTGCTGGAGAGTGAAAGCAACAAGGACATCCGGGAGCAGCATCTGACACGGCTTTTAATTCAATTGTTCCGGGCAATTGAGTCTGGGGGAATCCGCCCCAAGAACCTTGAAATCGTGATGGATGGCAATTGAATTACAACTGGTTATGTATAGATAAACCGCTATGAAAACCAAATCAAACGAATGGCTGATCCACGAAATCAACCGCCTGAACCAGGAAATCGTCGAGTTGGACGGCAGTCTTTCTGGCAGGGGAGAGGAAATTCACGAGAACAAAGCCCTGCTGAAAGCCATCATCGAAGGGTTCGAAGGATATATTTACGTGGCGTCGCCAGACTACCGTATCGAATTTCTCAATCAGGCGTTGACCCAGGTCATTGGCTGGAACGCTGCAAACGATATCTGCTACGAGGCGATTCATAAACGGACTTCACCCTGCCCGTTCTGCCAGATGGCGCACATCCAGCAGGGAGATGTGAAGCGTTTCGAGGCCAATTATCCCAGAAACGGCCGCTGGTATTCCTGCGTAAATTCTCCCATCTGTCATATGGACGGCCGGATTTCGCTGCTGGCGATGGTCACGGACATTCATGAATGCAAGCTGGCGGAAATCGCCGCCAAAGAGCGTGAACTCAGCCTCCAGCAGAAAAATATCGCGCTGCTGTCGAGTATCCGGGACAGGCATCAGTTTGGAAAGATCGTCGGCAAAAGCCAGTCCATTCAGAAAGTTTATGACCTGATCGTCAACACCGCCGCCACCGACGCAACGGCGATCATTTACGGCGAGCCCGGAACCGGAAAAGAGCTGGTGGCCCGCGCCATTCATGATCTAAGCGAGCGCCGGGACAAGCCCTTTGTCCCCATTCATTGCGGCGCCATTCCGGAAAACCTGGTGGAAAGTGAATTCTTCGGATATAAAAAAGGCGCGTTTTCAGGCGCCGGCGCGGATAAACCCGGCTATCTGGATTTCGGAGACGGCGGAACGCTCTTTTTAGACGAAGTGGGCGAAATTTCACTTCATATGCAGGTAAAGCTCCTTCGTATGATTGAAGGCGGCGGATATACGCCTGTCGGCAGCAGTCAGGTCCGGCATTCCAATGTCCGCATCATTGCAGCCACAAACCGCGATCTGAAAGCCCTGATCAAGCAGAAACTGATTCGTGAGGATTTTTATTACCGCATTCACATTCTGCCCATCCAGTTACCGCCGCTCCGGAACCGGAAAGAGGACATACCGCTCCTTGTCGCGCATTTCATGAGTATTCACGCGGGAAAACGCAATGTGCCGCCGTTTTCCCAGAACATGCTCGACCGGCTTGACCGGTATGACTGGCCCGGCAATGTGCGGGAGCTTCAGAATGTCATCATCCGGTACTGCAACCAGGGGAATCTCGATTTCTTTGAACCGTCGCCGCCGCCGTTCATGAAAGACAGCGCGGGCGCCAGTCATTACACGCCGGCAGATACGCTTCACCCCTTGGGGGACATCGGGCTTCTGGTCGAAGCTTATGAAAAGCAAATTATTCTGACCGCGCTGGAACAATGCCACTGGCAACGGCAACAGGCGGCGGCGCTGCTCAAAATTGACCGCAAGACACTGTTCAATAAAATGAAACGCTACAGGATTTCATCTTCCCGGACGGCGCATTCACCGGCGCCCCATGCCTGAATATCACAGATGGGTGCGGGGCAAGACCCGTACCATATGAAATAATATTCCCTAAATGGGCAATATGTTGCCCATTCCCTTCAACCACCTGTTCAGAATCATATATTCATTCAATTTTTCAAGCTATGGGGTATTTTTTACCCATAATCATTCATTCGTCTTAAAAAGACTTATACTTATAACATCCTTAATTTAAAAATATTATTGTTTTTATGATTATTTGGCACAATCATTGTATTGTGCAACTTGAACAAATTGCACAATACGCACTATCGATGTCCTTGTAAAAAGTTGATTTTGAGGACGGCTTTGTAAAAAGTTCGCAGGCAAGGCGCGCAAATCCGCAAGGAGTGAAGCGTACTTTTGGGTACGCTGCAACGACGAAGGATGCAGCGCAACGCAGCATCCGGACTTTTTACGAAGCCGTCACTATTGGCAATATCATCGTTTTGCTGTCATTTCAGAATCCAGGAATACCTATGACATTTCATATCGGAGATCACTTAGATAGCGATGCCGTCGTCTTTGGCTGCGGCAACCCTCTGTTCGGCGATGACGGTTTCGGGCCAGCCGTTATCGAATATCTGTGCGAACATTATGCGGTTCCATCATATGCGGCCTGCCTGGACGCCGGCACCGCGGTTCGGGATTTTCTGTTCGACATTCTGCTGTCGCCGCAGAAACCCCGCCAGATCATCATCGTTGACGCGATGGATGCTCCCGGCGCAGTTCCGGGGGAGATCCGGGAAATTTCCATTGACGCCATGCAGTCGAACAAAACCTGTGATTTTTCTCTGCACCAGTTTCCGACGACCAATATGCTGAAAGAAATCCAGGAGCATACCGATGTGCGCGTCCGGGTTCTGGTGGTCACCCCCACGGAACTCCCCCAGGAAGTCAGCCCCGGCTTGTCGCCGCCGGTGCGTCATGCCATTTCGCCAATGTGCGACCGCATCATAAAGGTGCTGAATGAATTCCCCTCGTCGAAAACCGGAGATACCCCATGATGATTTTTCGAATCGGTCAACTGGCTGCGGAAATCGGTGTTCACCGCAACACCATCAAAAACTGGATTAAAAGCGGAAAACTGGCGGCGAAACCCACTGTCGGCAAGCGGTATCTGATTGCCGAAGACGAGCTGCGCCGTTTCCTGGAAGAAACCGGTTTTCCTGAAGCACAGCAGATACAGGCATTTTCTCTTGTGCCCCATCATTTAAACCCGGCGAA
>DAIEFO010000221.1 GCA_027325475.1 Desulfobacteraceae bacterium
GTGCATGCTGCAGCAGGGCAATGCGGATGATTATGTGATTGCTACCGGAGAAACACATTCTCTGAAAGATTTTATCAAAGCCGTGTTTTCTCATCTCAATCTGGACTGGCGGGAACATGTGCAGAGCAATGCAGATTTGCTGCGTCCCACCGATATTATGGTGAGCCGGGCCAATCCAGCCAAAGCAAAAAAGCGGCTCGGATGGCAGGCGCGGTACAGGATGGCTGATGTCGCCGGAATGATGGTGGATGCGGAAATAAAGAGGGGATAATGATATTCGATGAAAATTTTAGTCAATGCCATTCCTCTGGTGGGGCTGTTGACCGGAATATCCCGTTATGTCCGGCAATTGTATCACGAACTGGAACAAATTCCGAATATTGACGTGTTCTACTTTGACGGCATTCGTGTCCATCGGCGAATGCCCGATCAGGCGGTTCCGGAGGAATGGATCCGGTCAACTGCCAGTATCTGGAAACTTCCGGATCCAATAGTTTTTTCATTGCGGTCGGTGTTCTGGCTGAAATACGAGTGGCTGCTACGTCGCGTCTGCCGCGCAGGCAGCTATGATCTCTATCATGAAACCGGTTTTCTGCCGGCAGCCCTCAGGGATGTTCCAACCGTTTACAGCGTTTACGACCTGTCATTGAGCAAGTTCCGGCACGCCCATCCCAGAGAGCGTGTCTGGTTTCATGATTTCTTTTTCCCCCGCAGAATCGCTTACGCCACCCATATTCTGACGATCTCGGACTTTATCCGTCAGGAAGCATCTCTGGCGCTTCACATACCCGCCAGCCGCATCTCGGCCGTTCATCTGGCGCCCTCTTCCGATTTTTATCCCCGGCAGGCGGACCGTATTCAAAGGGTTCGGGAACGATTTGAGATACCCGAAAGCTATCTGTTGTTTGTGGGTTCACTGGAGCCCCGCAAGAATCTGGCGCTTCTCATGCAGGCATTGCCGCGCTGTCATGCCCGGATTCCTCTGGTGCTGGCCGGATGGGAGGGTTGGGGAGACAAAGACTGGCTGAGGTCTGTTTCCGGATTTGCTCCTGAGAAACGGATTATCCTGACCGGATATGTGGATGATGAAACACTGGCCTGCCTTTACAGCGGCGCCACGGCGTTCATTTATCCCAGTCTGTATGAGGGATTTGGTCTGCCCATTCTGGAGGCCATGGCCTGCGGGTGTCCGGTAATCTGCTCAAATGTCGCCAGTATGCCGGAAGTCGCGGGGGATGCTGCAATCCAGATGGATCCTTCCAGAATCGATGAGCTGGCTACAGCTATCGATCTTTTGACCGGAAATAAGGATATCCGGCGGAGCTTGATTGGCAAGGGGCTGGCGCGGGCTGCCGGTTTCACCTGGAAACGGACTGCAGACAAGACCCTGGAAGTATTTCAAAAAGTTTTATCGGGAGATTTGTCATAATGATTTCGATGGGAATGTTGCGGGATGTGTGGGCATTTCGTGATTTTATGCGGAGTTCCGTGAAGCGGGAATTCCAATCCCGCTGGACGGGCACCCAGTTCGGGCCATTTTGGATTGTGGCGCAACCATTGGCCAATATCGTCATCTTTACGGTTGTTTTTGCCAACATCATGCGGCCCAGTCTGCCCAATCACGCGTCCAGATTTGCCTATTCCATTTATCTGTGTTCGGGGGTTCTGTCGTGGAATCTTTTTGCGGAAATGCTCGGCAGAACGGTTAATATTTTCGTGGACAACGCGAATCTTTTGAAAAAAGTTCATTTCCCCAAGCTTTGTCTGCCCATTATCGTCGTGGTGTCCAATGTTATTAACTTTGCCATCATTATGACGCTTTTTTTGCTGTTCACGCTGATCATTGGGACTTTCCCTGGCTGGGTGATACTGGCGGCGCTACCTGTTCTGGCGATTCAGCTTGCGCTTACGGTGGGGCTGGGGGTGCTGCTGGCCACCATCAATGTTTTTTATCGCGACATCAATCAGACCATTCAGGTTGTGCTGCAGTTCTGGTTCTGGCTGACGCCCATTGTATATGCGCCCACAACGCTGCCTAAACCTGTCTTGAAGATATTGAACTGGAACCCGATGTGGTTGTTTGTTCGCGCCTATCATGGTATTTATCTGGAAAAAACGCTGCCGGATTGGACAACACTGATTTATCCGGGCATTTTAGCGGTTTTTTTCGTTTGGCTGGGCATTTTTGCATTTCATAAGCTTCAGGGAGAGATTGTGGATGAGCTGTAGGAAGGGCCGGCAGGTCTGCGCCATATACAACCGACAGGCTATGTCGCGCCACCTTTGTATCGTTGAGCGCGCGTGAATATGAAGATGAAATGGCGCATGGCCCTGGTGGCGTAACCTGAAAGCATGATTGGCCCTGTATCTGGTAAAAAAATGAATGTGTGGAACTTCAGGATATATTAAGTATGTCATCCGTTTACCCTGATCCCCGACCCCTGTAAGGAGATTGATATGCCTTTAATTATTGAATACCCGGCCTGTTTACCTGATGCCTTGCAAAGTTCGAGAGAAGACTTTGAACAAGAAGCCAAAATGGCGATGGCAATAAAACTTTTTGAACGTCGTCGCATTTCTTCAGGACAGGCAGCAAAGCTTGTGGGGATTGACAGGGTATCTTTTCTGCTTCAGCTTCATCGTTATGGCGTATCAATGATCGATTTGAACCAGGAAGAACTTGAATCGGATATTAAAAATGCCTGAACATGATATCATGGTGGTGAATACCGGTCCTATTTTAGCCATCAAGGCAGCTTTGGGCGACCTGCGGATATTTCAAATGTACAGCCAGGTATTGGTTCCTCTTGAGGTGGCCGCTGAAATTGAGCATGGTGGAAGTGACAACTTCGCAGTAAAAGAGTTTTTAGCAGCTTCATGGATTCAAAAAATTGAAAAAGAAACAGATATATCTATTTATCTCAGGAATGTCCTTGATATTGGAGAGGCCGCTGTTATACAAACAGCTCTTAATAGATGTGGCACAAAAGTTTGCATTGATGAGGCGTGTGGCAGGCGTATCGCCCGTTTGCATAATCTAAAGGTCACCGGATCTATAGGCGTTTTATTGCGTGCTTTGCGTGAAGGATACGAGTTTTCAATGGAAGATGCTTTGTACAGGATGCGTGAAAGGGGCGTGTGGTTGAGCGATCAGGTTATCGCTTTTGCATTAAGAGAGGTAAAACCCAAATGCATTCATTAAATATACCCGGGTGATTGCCAACAAAGGAGATACCGTATCAGAGGAGATCGAAATTCTCGTTAGGATCGGATATGAACTGCTTTTTTCTAACCCCTGACTTTACCCCCTATCATGAGCTATCTACACATACATAACATCGGCAAGGCCTACAAGCGCTACCCCAGAAAATGGGGCCGTATGGCCGAATGGCTTGGCATGGGAGTGCATCACGACCTGCGCTGGGTGCTGCGGGATATTTCGTTTGACGTTCAGCCGGGCGAAGCGGTGGGGATTATCGGCATCAACGGCGCCGGCAAGAGCACACTCCTTAAAATCATCACCGGCACCACCCGGCCCACCACCGGCGCAGTGGAGGCCGGTGGCCGCATTTCCGCCCTGCTGGAGCTTGGCATGGGCTTTCACCCGGAGTTTACGGGCCGGCAGAACGCCTATATGAGCGCGCAACTGCACGGTTTGACGGCATCGGAAGTGGATGACAAAATAAAGGGTATCGAAGAATTTGCCGAAATCGGCGATTATTTCGATCAGCCCGTCCGCACTTATTCCACTGGTATGCTGGTTCGGGTGGCTTTTAGTGTGGCGACCTGCGTGAGACCGGATATACTGATTGTGGATGAAGCGCTGTCGGTGGGGGATGCTGCCTTTCAAAGAAAGTGCTTTGCTATAATTGAAGCTTTTCGCGAGAGTGGCTGTACGCTACTGTTTGTTAGTCATAGTGTAGAAACGGTAAAAATGCTTTGTGATCAGGCAGTACTGATCCACGAAAATAAGCTAAAATTGTTTTCAGATGCTAAAACGGTTTGTGATGAATATGAACGTATCCTTTTTGGTATTTATCCGGATACTAAAAAAAGTAATATAATTACGTATTATGATAACAATTTGTCCATGACAAATGAGAAACAGTATGGCAATGGCAAAGCTGAAATATTAACTTGCTGGATGGAAGATGAATCAGGCAAACAGATTAATGTCG
>DAIEFO010000222.1 GCA_027325475.1 Desulfobacteraceae bacterium
ACGTCTGACGATTCAGGATTATCTCTGGAGCGAGCAAACCGGGCTGCCGGAAACCTATTCAGAGGAAGACGTGCGGGACAAGACAGAGGCGGTTTTCGTACATGTGTTCCGGGCGTACCCAACGGTGCCGTCACCCTACTACGCGGGCATGGCGTCGTAGTGAGTAGTGAAGGACAACACGAAATATCAGCCGCCCTACACCGTTACCCCCGAGATACTGGATCGGGTCGCCGCCATCAATGAGTCATCTTTGCAAATCGCTTGAGACGGGAATCTTCTTGATTTTTCCGGACATTGTCCCCATGAACTTGTCGCTCAAGAAATGTGGGGTGTTGCAGGCACTTCTGTCACACGCAGCATTTCTTTGGAGTATTTTCTGAATTCATAAGCGATTCCCACTCGTTCCGTGCAGTACCCGCGGTTATTCAGTTCTTTCATGACGGTTTCGAGATCATCGGTTTCGCAGACAGCGGGCTTTGTCAGAGGAAATATCCGGACTTCTTTTGAGACTCTGCAAAGCTCTTCTATGGCCTGAATATGAAATTCGATAGACAGTACGTCTCGGTACAGAAAAAGGAGATTTCCGCAGATCGCCAGATCGAATTCCTTGTCTTTAAACGGAAGTTCGGGCAGTGCCCCCTCCATGTAGCGGCCTTCGCTCTTTCCGACGGGAAAATCCGAAAGAAAATCATCCATGGACGCCAGGTGGACTTGACAGTACTCATCAACGGAATTGCCATAGAAATCCATTGAATAAAATTCACGCTTTTCAATCAAAAGCCGCCGGACCACTTCATGTGCTATATTGATATGGGTTTTTATTTCGTCCGGAGGCATTCGGTAGGCAGGGTCGATGGAAACAACTTTTCCGCCCAGCCGGCTCAGGTCGTCATTGAAACTGGCGGGACCACCGGCGCAATCAAGTATGCGCTTTTCAAGGTCTTCCTTCGATAAATTGAACATTTGCAGGTACTCCCAGAAAGGGCGTCCCCAGAGAAATACACGGTCAAAAGTAGCGGCCATCGAAAATCCTCCATTTAGTAAACATCTGAGCCGGTTATGACATATGACAGATTTCATTCTTCCACATGATCGCTGAGAACTCGCTGCACAGGCGCCGACCGCCAGCCCTCCGGCGGCATATACCAGTTCCCTTTTTCTGAACGATTCGTCAACACAAACTTTATTTTTCTAAAACTCAAGAATATCAACCAAATGATATCAGGTATGAGCGAAGGTTTGATTTTTTTCGGTTCAATCCCAGTTTGCTGCGGATATTTTTTCGATGGAAATCAACAGCGTGAGCGGAAATGTTCAGAGCGCCGGCGATTTCCTTGGTTGTCAGGCCTTCCTTTACGAGAGTCGCTACCTGGATCTCTCCGGGAGTCAGTTGAATGTTTAGGGCTGACGCCTTTTGCAGAAAAGGAGATATCACGTCCTTCAGATGGGATTCGATGATACCCAGGAGCATCCTCTGATGGTCATTCAAGTGGGTTTCCTTCATTTTTTCGATATAGCGAATGACAAGCTGACGCACGTTCGAGACCACCCGCTCCTCCAGGTCTCGCCTGTCTTTTTCTCGTTGTTCCACAAGCACCCTGAGGGCCGTGTTGATTTCTTCCAGGTTGAGGGTCTTTAAGGCCAACTCTCGTTCCCGTTCCCGGATCGTTTCTTCGGCAAGCTTGAGGGGGGTGACGTTCTCATGGCAGATCAAAACAGAATGCGGTTCCGGGCCGTCAATGCGCGTAACACGCATGTAAAACCACATATTCTGAGTTGGGGTATCACAAAGGTATTCCATGCTGAACTCTCCGGACTTGCCCTTCATCACGGAACGAATACCCTGGGCCGCCCGATTTGCAACCGCGGCGCCCTTTCCACTGGCCTGATCACAAACATCGAGATAATTCAATCCCCGCGCGCCAACATCTCCCGGAAAATCGTTTTTCAGGCCGAATTCCTGCCATGCCCGGTTGGTTTCCAGGATAATACCTCTTTTGTCCAGGATCGCTATCTGGGCGGACAGGGAATCAATAATCCTTCGGTCAAACGGCCCGATCAAAGGGCTTATGGATTCGCCTTCATCTTTTTCGAGAATTCCAGACTGCATACATTTCATCCATCCTGATAGTAGTTTTTACCTGCCAATAGACCATCAATTTTCTCTTATTGCACATGTGAGTTTCATTCATAATTTAGATTTCAAACGGAAACAATACTTTTTTACGAAGCCGTCAACGAAAATTAGAGGCTGAATACGCATAAGAGGGAATGACATGAACACAATGACGAAGAATTCAGTGGCGGACGTGGAATTCAGATTTTCATGGATCAGTGACATCGGATCACATACGGAGTGCAGATATGTTCAAAAAGTGAATTTATGGCGTGATATTTTTCCGAAAGCATTTTACGAAAAATTGCTGGATAAGTCTCCAAAAGACAAAATTTCGCATGATTTCAGGCAGGGAGAACTGGCGCCAGATTTTGATGAAGCCCTTGTCTTGAAAGTCAGAAGCGACCAGGTCTATAAAGATATGAGCCTCTCCATGCGTTATGGGAGATATTATCCCAGAGGAGTACTCAGGGGGATCGCGGGTATATTCAGGGTGAATCGGGAGCCATTCCGATGCTTGCAAGCGGACGAGAACGAAATTCATGCCGACATGAACCACCCCCTCGCCGGTCGAGACATATCGGTTGATGCCGTTATTGATTCGATCGAATCAAAACCCTCGGAACGGGGCGGATCCTGTATGGCTTTACAGGATTTGATTCTCAATGGTCCCGGAATGCAGACCCGGTGTAATGGCCGTCCAACGGATTTTTTTTCGGATGATCCTTTCGCGCGCGATGATGCGTCAGATGATGGCGGGTTCTACACGCGCCCCAGGCTCGTCAATCACCTGGATGACAGGGCCATAAGTGTTCTGTCCGGAATGTATGGCCAGTTGATTCATCCCGCATCGAACGTTCTTGATTTGATGAGCAGTTGGAAATCTCACCTGCCGGTGGAACTGGAACTGGATTCATTGACAGGATTGGGCATGAACCGTATCGAGTTGGAGGCAAATCCGCGGTTAACCGCACGCGTGCTTCATGACTTGAATGCGAATCCTTCGTTGCCCTTTGAAGATGGGCGGTTCGACGCGGTTTTGTGTACGGTATCCGTGGAATACCTTGTGCGTCCATTTGATGTATTTGCCGATGTGGCCAGGGTATTGAAACCGGGCGGGTTGTTTGTTGTCTCTTTTTCGAATCGGTGGTTTCCGCCCAAGGCGATCAGAATATGGAAAGAGTTGCATGAATTCGAGCGTATGGGACTGGTAATGGAGTACTTCCTGCAGTCCAGGAGGTTCGGCAATATTCATACATGGTCAATGCGGGGGAAACCGCGTCCTTATGATGACAAGCATTTCGGGCTGAACATGATGCTGTCCGATCCGATATACATGGTGTGGGCAACAAAGTGATAAGTTTTCAATAGGTTCGGGCACAATGATCAGGGATGGGCTGTTTGAGCAAATATTAAACCGCTGCCCGCATCAAATCCGATAGATGGGGGACAGCATTGAGGTTTTCTACTCAATCTCGGTGATGTGCTGAAATTTTCTCTCGAGTCGTCTATTTCGCAGCAGCCGGGATCAATATCTGGATGAGCTGCACTTCATTGTTTTCCAGCCCTACCTGCATGCGAGTCCAGGCGTCATTGAACGATTTTCCGGCGACATCGAATTTTTGCCCCGCCAGAGAAAAAATCTCCGCGGCCTGGCGGAATCCCTCTTTTTTGATCTTCTGGTAGTTGGAGGAAGCAATCGCGCCGTTTTGCCGGGAATTTTCCACCAGTCCCGTACATTTGTCATGGAGCTTTTTACTTTCTTCGATGTTTTTTTGGATGCTTTCAACCTGGGCTGCCGGAAAGCCCAACGTCTTACAGAACGCCGGATGGACGGTGAAAAAAATGATGCCGCCGACGATGAACAGAAAACGCGTGATCTTCATAACCTGCCCTGTTTATATGTTGCCTGTCGTCTTGAACATGGTCTCCATCCCACGCAATATCTTGCCGCCGGACTGTTTTCACTTGTAAAAACTTCGGTTCTCAGCGATATTATCGTTTCTGGAAGGGTGCTTATACACAAATAAACGCCATGTCAAGCCTGATGTTGCA
>DAIEFO010000223.1 GCA_027325475.1 Desulfobacteraceae bacterium
CAGATTGTGGGTGATGAAGAGATACGCCAGTTTTCTCTCCCGCTGAAGTTCGAGCAGGAGATTTAAAATCTGGGATTGAATCGAGACATCCAGGGCGGAAACTGGTTCATCGCAGACGATCAGTTTCGGATTCAGAGCCAGAGCGCGTGCAATACCAATCCGCTGGCGCTGCCCTCCACTGAATTCATGCGCAAAACGGGTCGTGGCGTCGGGAGAGAGTCCAACCCTGTCCAGCAAATCCCAAACGCAGCGCTTGCGGCTTTCGGAAGTTCCCACCCGATGAATCTGAAACGGTTCTTCGAGGATGTTTCCCACCGTTTGTCGTGCATCCAGAGATTCAAAGGGATCTTGAAAGATCATCTGCATATGGCGTCGGATTTCTCTGAGCCGGGATGACGACAGCGCCATTAGATCTTCTCCCATGAAATGAATTCTACCGGCGTCTGGCGCAATCAGACGCAGCAGCGCCCTGCCGACGGTCGTTTTGCCGCATCCGGACTCTCCCACAAGTCCTAATGTCTGACCTTCCTGCAACGATAGCGAGATGTCGTTTACCGCATGAACGGCATCTTTGCTTTTTCCAAAGATGCCGCGATGCACTGGATAAGACTTGGTCAGATGCGTTGCTTCCAGCAGCATTGATGCCATTTGACGAATTTCCTTAAATGAGACCGGCAAGCCGTTTGTCAAGAAGTGAAAGACGGTTGCGTTGTTTATCATTCTGTACAGCCCGGCTCAGAGCCTGCCTGTTTCCGACGATAATCACCAGTTTCTTGCCGCGGGTGATAGCGGTATAAAGCAGGTTGCGCTGCAACAGCGGATAGTGCTGGGGCATCAGCGGAATGACCACGGCCGGATATTCGGAACCTTGTGATTTGTGGACGGATATGGCATAGGCTAAGGTTAAATCTTCGAATTCCTCACTGTCATATTCCACCTGCCGGTCATCGTACACTACCGACATCCGTTTGCTCTGAGGATTGATTTCCGATATGACACCGATGTCCCCATTGAAAACGTCCTTGATGTAGTTGTTTCTAAGGTGCATGACTTTATCCCCGGTTTTAAACAGAAACCCGTTGGGGGATTGTTCCTGTGGATTCAGCGCCTGCTGAAGCACCTGATTCAACTGAATGGCGCCTACGGTTCCTTTGTGCATGGGCGTCAGCACCTGAATATCCTGGATGGCGTCATAGCCGAACTTTTCCGGAATTTTCCGGCTGCACAGTTCAACAATGATGTTCACCACGGATTCAGGTTGATATTGTTCGATAAAATAAAATTCAGACAGCCCGTTTTCATCCGTTTCATTGCGTATCTCCGGAAATTGTCCGTGGCGGATACGGTGAGCGTTGATCACAATAGGGCTTTGTTTCGCCTGCCTGAAAATTTCATTCAATTCAAACGTCTGAATCACTCCGGACTGAATCATATCAGAGAGTACGTTTCCCGGTCCGACGGAAGGAAGTTGAAAAACATCCCCTACCAGAATCAGAGAAGTCGTTACAGGTATGGCTTTCAGCAGGTGATACATCAGCCTAGCATCCACCATGGAGGCTTCATCCACGATCATGACGTCCACATCCAGTGGATCATCTTCATCTTTTTCAAACCCTTCTTCTTCGTTGTATCCAAGAAGTTTGTGCAGGGTGGACGCCTTTTTGTGCGCGACTTCTGAAAGGCGTCTGGCGGCGCGTCCCGTTGGCGCGGCCAAAACCGTCTTGCGGCGCATCCGGTCGCAGATGGCGGAAATGGAGCGTATCAGCGTGGTTTTGCCGGTTCCTGGGCCGCCGGTAATGATCGCTGCATGATGGAGCAGAACCGTTTCCAAAATGGCCTGCTGTTCGGCGGAAAGCTGGATGGCCAGTCGGTTTAAAATTTCATGGGTCATTTGTTCCTGATCCATGTCCGGAGGCTTGATCGGGATGGATAAAAATGCTTTGAGCCGCCGTGAAATACCTGCCTCCGCTTCATGCAGCGCCGGCAGATACATAGCGGATTCATTCGTTGCGGCGTCTGGAAGCTTTTCTTGTATCAGAGCGCCTTCTGCAATCAGCTCCAAAATGGCGTTTGCCGCCAGATCGGCGCTGATATCAAACATTCTGCCGCAGTTGC
Source organism: Desulfobacteraceae bacterium (assembly GCA_027325475.1). GTDB lineage: Bacteria > Desulfobacterota > Desulfobacteria > Desulfobacterales > Desulfatirhabdiaceae > RAAP-1. The sequence goes on from DAIEFO010000223.1 coordinate 2,116, forward strand.
GGCTCAGTTCGGCATCTGTCATGAACATGTTGCCGTCCGCAGCGGTTTGTTCCAGCAGGTAGAGAATGCAGGCGCGTATTCTTTGCGGGTCATCCGGGGCGGCGCCCTGATGCTGGGCGATTCGATCAGCGATATAAAATCCGATGCCGGGAATATCACAGGCGATCTGATAGGGGCGATGCGTCAGAACTTCGATGGCTTCGACGCCATACTGCTTGAAGATACGGCCGCTGTAAGAAAGAGAAATGTCGTGGTTCTGAAGAAAGATCATGAGATTGCGCACTGCATGATGTGATTTCCAGGATTCGCTGATCTGCTGCGCAATGGCTTTGCCAATGCCCTTGACGCTCTGTAATTTTTCCGGTGTCGATGCGATGACCTCAAGGGTTTGTTCGCCAAAACGGCGAATCAGCCGCGAAATGGTTTTACTTCCCAGTCCTTTGATAACGCCGGATTTCAGATAGTTCCGGATGCCGTCAATCGTTGCCGGAAGCAGGACTTCAAACCGTTCGATTTTAAGCTGCTGTCCATATCGGGAGTGCGTTTCCCATACGCCGGTCAGTTTCAAAGATTCTCCGGGGGATGGATTCGGCATGAATCCGACAATGGTTATCAGATTCTGTGCGCCGGAAGGACGGAACCTGGCGATGGTATAGTGGTTTTCGGGATTGTAAAACGTGATGCGTTCCAGACAGCCTTCAAAGGATATCGGGTCTGTAAATGCGCTCATGCAGCAATCCATTGAGCGGCTTCCAGCAGATCCGAAACCACAATGTCCGGAAATACATGCTGCTGCGTCAGAGCCTTTTGTGCGGCCTGTCCGTTGCCGGTTTCCACCAGAATGGTTTTACCGCAGCCTGCGGCGATGCCGCACAAGATATCTTTGGCGCTGTCTCCCACCATAACGGCATCGGACACATCGATATCGTGTTTGAGGCATGCCTTCAGGATCAGCCCAGGTTTAGGCTTTCGACAGTCGCAATTTTCATCAGGCGTATGAGGGCAGAAAAAAATATCGAAAATCCGGCCGCCTGAGGATTCAACAGCCTGTTTCATCCGTCGGTGCGTATTTTCCAGAATCTCAGACTGAATCCACCCGCGGTTGATGATGGACTGATTGGTGATGATAATCAGGGTGTAGCCTCGCAGCGTCAAGAACTTCAGTGCCTCGAGACTGCGGGGTAAAAAAACGAATTCGTCCCAACACCTGATATAATTGGCGGAATCCTGATTGATAACCCCGTCCCGATCCAAAAATACGACTTTTTTCAGCAAGTTGAACCTCGATATGGACGATATGCCCTGGTATGACAATGACAGCGCTGGCGTTATTTTTTCTGAAGACGCGCCACCGATTCGATGTGAAAAGTATGTGGAAACATATCCACCGGTTGAATCTCCAGAATGTGATAGGCATCTTTCATCATTTCCAGGTCTCTGGCCAGGCTGGCCGGGTTGCAGGAGACATAGACAATTTTCTCCGGCCCCATATTCAGAACCTGCTGCACCACGGTTTTGTGCATTCCGTCGCGAGGCGGATCCACGATCATCACATCCGGGACGATGGATATCTCAGACAGACGATCCTTGATGTCTCCCCGATAAAATGTGCAGTTTGAGATTCCGTTTTTCACGCAGTTTCTTTCGGCATTGGATACGGCCACATCCACGATTTCGAATCCGACAACCTGTCTGGCGGCCTCTGACAGGCAGATGGCAATGGTTCCTGCGCCGGAATACAGATCGAAAACGGTTTCTGCTCCGGTCAGCCCGGCGTATGCCTTCACCGTGCGATACAGAGTCTGCGCCCCGCGGGTGTTGGTCTGAAAGAAAGCGTTTGCCGAAATGTCAAAATCAAAACCGCAGATACTGTCATGAATTTCCGGATCACCGGAGAGGCAAATTTCATATTCACCCGCAGAAATGGCGGCTTTTCGAGACGTAATGTTGTTGACAACCGATGTGATCTCCGGATAGCTTTCACGAAGCATATCCGCCAGCGGCTGGACTGTTTTGCGGTTTTCTGAAGCCGTGATGATGTTTACCATCCAT
>DAIEFO010000224.1 GCA_027325475.1 Desulfobacteraceae bacterium
AGCGCGTATGCTGGCGTTAAAACTGATTGACCGTCAGCCTAATTATGAAAAACTTTTTGATCTGACCTGCATGAAACATGTCAAGCGGGAGCTTGTGAAATAACCATGAAAAAAATGGTTATGCTTTAAGCACTCGGAGATGATGACCGGGCCGTTTATTGTGAATGCAGCGTGATGCGCAGAATTTCACCGCGCTGCCACAGGCGCATGCGGGGGCCCCATGTACCCGTACCACGACAGACAATAACAGGCATATGACCGGCTTTGTACAGTCCTTCCAGCATTGGATATCGAAGTCGCACCAGGTACCCGAAAGGCCATATTTGACCGCCATGCGTGTGAGCGCTGAGCATCAGGCTTACGCCAGCATCCGCTGCGGCTTTGGCATGCCATGGCGTATGAGAGAGCAGCACCGTGGTTTCTGGCGGATGGCCTGAAAGTGCCTTGGGAATGGCCTCTTTATCCCGGTTAAGCCGGCTGGCGATGGTCAGGTCTTCCACACCGGCGATCACAAAACCGGGACAAACTTTCGCCCACCGGTCATCCAACACATTAACCCCGGCCTTAGTGAGCAGAGCGCGGTTTCGCTCCCAGTCTCCATACATGTCATGATTGCCGGGAACCGCCCACACACCCAGCGGTGCGGTGATGCGTTTGAAGACAGCCAGGAGATCACCCCGCGGATAGGTATTTCCGTCAAACGTATCTCCCAAAAGAACCACCATGTCCGGATGCTGATTCAGTATCTGGGCGACTCTGGCTGAAAGCCATCCGGTTCCGATCAGTACGCCAAGATGCAGGTCGGACACCGCAACGATTACGGTACCATCCATCGGACGGGGAAGATCCGGCAGGTGAATATCATAGCGATGAATGACAGGCGGTCTCATGCCCTGAACAATGGCGATCACCGAAAGGGCGGCGCCGGTGATCAGCGCTGCGGTGCGCAGCCCCGGAAGCATCGGACGCAGAAAAAAACCAAATCCGGTGCAGACATCAACGGCCAGAAACGATACGGACAGCAGCAGGAGAACGCCAAGCCAGTCCATACCGACCAGATCCACGCCATAGAACAGTGGGCTGGCGATGTTGACTCCTACGGTGCGAGCCATGACCAGACACGTCCAGAGAATGACGCCTGCGGCTATGAACAGATTCCGAAACAACTGTTGAGTCAGAAACGATGCAGACGTCGCACGCTGAAAGACATAGAGTTGCAGCAGCGTGCCGGTGACAAGAATGCCGAGAAAAAACATCAGCGCAGTCGCCCTTGCATGAAAATGAATTCAGGCTTCATCCATGACAATGCCGAACCCGTCCTCGGCGAGGGCTTTTTCAATGATGTCTGTTTTAATCGACGATAGCCGGAATGTGTATGTCCGCCGGGAGGACTGGCGGGCGGTCATGCCGATATTGACAATCTCCCCGCCGTTATCCCGTATAATCTTTACAGCCCGGTCAAATGCTTCAGGTTGCTCGCCTATCTCCACCTCGAGTCTGGAGCCTCCCGTCAGAATTCCCATCATGTCGATAAACGCCCGCAAAATATCCGATTCGGTGATAATACCGACAACAACACCGTTTTTGACAACCGGCATTCCGCCGATTTTGTGTTCATAAATCAGGACAGCCGCGGTTTCTAAATCGTCATCCGGATCTACGGTAATTGGATCTGAAATCATGATATCCGTCAACGCCAGATCACCGACCATGGCCGGAATCAACCCCTGTTTCAAATCTGTCAGCGTTATAAACCCTTTCAGTTTTTTATTTTTAGAAACAATGGGCAGATGCCGGAATCTTCCTTCCTTCATCAGTTCGATGGCTTCCTGAATCGATGTCTTTTCAGTGACAGTTATCGGGTCATGAATCATCAGGGACTTAATTTTCATGACGGCTCCTTTGTATTCGAGGGCTGATACAGGCACAGCGGTTCTTCGGCCAGGTAGTCGCCGGTGGCTTCAAACGCCCTGGCCCGGCATCCGCCGCAGACTTTGCGGTATTCACATCCGCCGCATTTTCCTTTCAGATTATCATAATTGCGCAAAGATAAAAAAATTTCTGATGTTTTCCAGATATCGGCAAAGGATGTCTGCGTGATATTGCCGCAATCGAGCTGCAGAAAACCGCAAGGCTGAACAATTCCGGTATGGGAAATGAAACAAAACCCGACACCTCCCAGACATCCGCGCGTAACAGCATCCAGTCCGTGGCTCTGAAATGTGACCGTTTCGCCGTCCTGCCGGGCGCGTTGGCGCAGAATTCGGTAATAGTGGGGGGCACAGGTGGCTTTCAGTTGCAACGGGGTGCATTTGCGCTGGTCATAAAACCAGTTGAGGGTATCTTCGTATTCACTGGCGTTGATAGCGTTGTCGGCAATGTATTTTCCCCGGCCGGTGGGAACCAGCAGGAAAATATGGTGCGCCGCAGCACCCAGTTTTACGGCCAGCTCCTGAATTTCTGAAATTTCTGACAGGTTGGCCTGGGTGATGGTGGTGTTGATCTGGAATTCAATGCCTGCGTCCTTGGCGTTGGAGATGCCGCGAAGCGCCGCGTCGAACGCGCCTTCGACGCCCCGGAACCGGTCATGCTTTTCGCGTGTGGCTCCGTCAAGGCTGATACTGATACGGCGGATGCCGGATGCCGCCATTTTTTGGGCGTTTTCCGGATTGATCAGCGTCCCGTTGGGCGCCATCACCATTTTCAGACCCTTGGATGTGCCATACGCCGCCACCTCAAAAATGTCCGGCCTGAGCAGCGGCTCACCGCCGGTTAAGATGACGATGGCGGAACTCACCTCTGCGATCTGATCGAGCAGGCGCAGACAGGCTTCCGTGTTCAGTTCGCCTTCATAGGGGCCGCAAGTGGCGGACGCCCGGCAATGGATGCAGGACAGATTGCAGTTGCGGGTGATTTCCCAGGCCACCAGACGAAGGGCCGCGCCATTTGTTTCGGAATGCGGGTGGCTGTGGTTCATAGGGCGTGAAGTTCCCGAGCGGCATCCATGGCGAAGTAAGTCAGAATCATGTCCGCACCCGCGCGCTTGATCGATGTCAGAGATTCCATCATCACCCGTTTGCCGTCCAGCCATCCAAGCTGATCGGCGGCCTTGATCATGGCGTATTCGCCGCTGACGTTATAGGCGGCGACCGGCAGGTCGAATTCCTGGCGGACACGGCAGATAACATCCAGATACGGCAAGGCCGGTTTGACCATCACGATGTCGGCGCCTTCCTCGATGTCCAGGGTGACTTCCCGGATAGCTTCCAGGGCATTGGCCGGGTCCATCTGGTAGGTTCTGCGATCTCCGAACTTGGGGGCTGAATCTGCTGCCTGCCGGAAGGGGCCGTAAAATCCGGAACAGTATTTGGCGGCATACGCCATGATCGGCACCTGAGAAAAGCCGTTGTCGTCCAGGCTTTCGCGGATTTCCGCCACCCGGCCGTCCATCATATCCGAAGGCGCCACCATGTCTGCGCCGGCTTTGGCATGGGATAGTGCTGTGCGGGCTATCAGGTCGAGTGATGCATCGTTATCCACCACATTTTTTTCAACCACACCGCAATGACCGTGATCAGTGTATTCACACAGACAGACGTCGGTGATCACCATCAGTTCCGGAACTTTGTCCTTAACGGCTTTAACTGCTTTCTGAATGATGCCGTCCTTGGCGTACGCACCGGTGGCCAGCGCATCTTTTTTGTCGGGAATGCCAAACAGCATGACCGCCGGAATATCCAGTTTCTTGACTTCCAGACAGGTTTTAACCAGACGGTCTATGGACAGTTGATACTGACCCGGCATGGAGGGAATAGGATTCTGGACATCTTTGCCCCCGATGGCGAACAAGGGCAGAATCAGGTCGCTGGTCGTCAAAACAGTTTCACGGATCATGCGGCGGAATGCTTCATTCTGCCGGAGTCTTCGGGGGCGGTATTCAGGAAACATCATAGCGGTCTCTCTTTTTATCGTATTTCATCATCGGTTAAGTAGCAGGCAGGATCTGGCGCCCAGATATCTCCGGTCACCGCTTCGGCCCGGACCCTGAAATTGCCGGCGCAGATGTCCAGCCAGCGGCACGTGGCACAGCGCCCTTTCACATACCGCTTTTTATCCTTGAGCTGCATCATGAGCGGGTTTGAAAAATCGGACCATATC
>DAIEFO010000225.1:0-322 GCA_027325475.1 Desulfobacteraceae bacterium
GGTGACACCTTTCAAACTGACAACCTACAGCACCATGACGGATTCCTCCTTTTCCTGTACGGCATCCACACTTTATCCGGATTTTTCGATCATCCATATCCCGGACATGTTATCATCCGATGGAACCACCCATTTGTGGGTAAATTTAAAATACAGCCCGGCTCTTTCCACCAAAGGCAATATCTACTACGTTGTCAAAGATTATGGAGTGCTTTCCAACTGACCGTCCTGACGGCTTCGTAAAAAGTCTGCATGCTGCGTTGTACTGCATCCTTCGTCATTGCAGCGTACGACAAGTACGCTGCAATGACGAAGGATTTGT
>DAIEFO010000225.1:332-4143 GCA_027325475.1 Desulfobacteraceae bacterium
TAATCTCCGCAACGTCAGCACGCCAATGTCTTTGACGAATCTGCAAGAAAGTCCGGATGCGGCGCAACGCCGCCTCCGGACTTTTTACGAAGCCGTCATCTTTCAATTTGATATTTTTCCGGAATTGCATTAAAAATCAAACCTTCAGTTGTTGTTGAACAACTGCCCCTAATAGGGATTCTGCAATTTCTGGAGGAATTTATGGTGTTGGCATTGCATGACAATCTTACAAGACTTGAAGAAATGCGTCAGGAGGCGATGCAGGGGGGCGGTGATAAAAGAATCACTGCACAGCATGCCAGAGGCAAGCTTACGGCCCGTGAACGCATCGATCTCCTGCTGGATGAAGGCTCTTTTGAAGAATTCGATATTTTAAAAACCGGCAGGGGAAATGCCCTGGGAGAAGACAATTACTGCTATCTCGGCGATGGCGTCGTAACCGGGCACGGTACTATTGACGGCCGGGAAGTTTTTGTTTTCAGTCAGGATTTTACCGTGTTCGGCGGTTCTCTGGGAGAGGCTCATTCCCAGAAAATCACCAAGGTGATGGATCAGGCTGTCCGCGTCGGATCCCCCATTATCGGGCTCAACGATTCCGGAGGCGCCCGCATCCAGGAAGGCGTGGATGCCCTTGCTGCCTATGGGGAAATTTTTCACCGGAACGTTGAAGCCAGCGGCGTTGTTCCCCAGATTTCCTGCATCATGGGGCCATGCGCCGGGGGCGCGGTTTACAGCCCGGCCATGACGGATTTCACCTTCATGGTCGAAAAATCCTCCAACATGTTCGTCACAGGTCCCAATGTCGTCAAAACCGTCATCCATCAGGACATCACCTCGGAAGAGCTCGGCGGCGCCCAGGTGCACGGATCGGTCAGCGGCGTTGCGCATTTCGTGATGCCCAACGATGTTCTGTGTCTCCGGGAAGTCCGGAGGCTCATCAATTATCTGCCGTCCAACAACCGGCAAAAAGCGCCCTTTCTGGATTTATGGGATCCGCCGGAACGCTCGGACCCGGCGCTGGATTATCTGGTGCCATCCAACCCCAACCAGACCTACGACATGAACGTCCTGATTTACAGCATTCTGGACGGCGCTGAATTTCTGGAGATTCAGGCGGGATACGCCCGAAATATCATCTGCGGTTTCGGACGGATGGGCGGGCAGACCATCGGTCTTGTTGCGAACCAGCCATCCGTTCTTGCCGGCGTTCTGGACAGTGACGCCTCCACAAAGGCCGCAAGGTTCGTTCGCTTCTGTGATGCCTTCAACATTCCGCTGATCTGTCTGGTGGATGTTCCGGGATTCATGCCAGGTCCGGAGCAGGAACACGGCGGCATTATCCGGCACGGCGCCAAGCTGCTGTTTGCCTTTATCGAAGCCACCGTACCCCGCATCACGGTCATTGTGCGTAAGGCCTACGGCGGCGCATATCTGGTGATGAATTCCAAACACATCCACTGCGATATCAACTACGCATGGCCCACCGCAGAGATTGCCGTCATGGGGCCGCGAGGCGCTTCAGAAGTCATTTACCGCCGGGAGATCAAGGAGTCCAAAGACCCGGACGCCACGCTGGCCGAAAAGATGGAACAATATCGCAAAGCCTTTGTCAATCCGCTCCTGTCCGCCCGAAGGGGATATATTGACGACGTCATTTTTCCCAGAGACACCCGGCACAGACTGATCCGGACTCTTCAGTTTCTGGAAAGCAAAAAAACCCGTCAACCGGACCGTAAACACGGCAATATCCCTTTGTAAGAGGTTTCAATGTTTAATAAAATTCTGATTGCCAATCGTGGAGAAATCGCCGTCCGCATCATTCGGACATGCCAGCAGGCGGGCGTCCAGACCGTGGCGGTATATTCCGACGCAGACGCCAGAAGCCTTCATGTGCAGCAGGCCGATGAAGCCGTACTGCTGGGAAACGCCCGTTCCGCCGAATCCTATCTGGTGGCTGAAAAAATTATCGACGCCGCACTCAAAACCGGTTGTCAGGCCATCCATCCCGGATACGGATTTCTTTCGGAAAACGCAGAGTTCTGTGAAAAAATATCGAGAGCCGGCCTGGTGTTTATCGGACCGCCGGCGTCCGCCATTGCCACTTTGGGCGATAAGGTTGCTTCCAAAGCCCTTGCACAGAAGGCCGGCGTTCCGGTCGTTCCCGGGCATGTGGGTACATTGTCCGGGGTTGAGGAAGCAGTGTCTATTGCCGAGCAGATCGGATTTCCGGTTTTGATCAAGCCGGCGGCAGGCGGCGGCGGAAAAGGCATGCGGATTGTCGCCAGTAAAGACGAGATGGCGCCGGCGTTTTCCGCCTGCCAGGAAGAAACCCGGAAAGCCTTTGGCGAACATCATCTTTTCATTGAAAAATATATCGAAAATCCCCGGCATATTGAAATTCAGATTCTGGCTGACCGCTATGGAAACGTGATTTATCTGGGAGAAAGAGAATGCTCCATTCAGCGCCGTTATCAGAAAATCATCGAGGAATCGCCGTCACCTGCCGTCGATTCCGCGCTGCGTCAGAAAATGGGAGAAATGTCCTGCAGTCTGGCTAAAAGCGCCGGTTATACCAATGCGGGCACCGTCGAATTCATTGTAGATCAAGACCTGAATTTTTATTTCCTAGAAATGAACACCCGCCTTCAGGTAGAGCATCCGGTGACAGAACTGGTGACAGGCCTCGATTTAGTGGCGCTTCAACTCAAAATCGCCTATGGGGAAGCGCTGTCCATCCGTCAGGAAGATGTGTCCTTTAAGGGCGCCGCCATCGAAGCCCGGATCTGCGCGGAAGATCCTTCCCGGAATTTTTTGCCGGCCACCGGTATGATTACCCGTTACGCTCCCCCGCGAGGCAGAAACATCCGGGTGGACAGCGGTGTGGAGGCTGGCAGCGTTGTCAGCGTCTATTATGATTCACTGCTGTCCAAAATCATCAGTTGGGGAGATACGAGGGAAAGCGCCCGGATGGCGCTGATCGATGCCCTGAATGGGTATCATATTGAAGGGGTGGTGACCAATCTGGATTTTGTCAATCTGATCCTGAATCATCCGGAATTCGCCGCTGGAAATCTGTCCACCGGCTTTATCGCTCAATATTTCGACGGCGATCAGGCGAAGATACCGCCTCCCGCAGACAGGCTGTGTCTGATAGCCCTTGCCACCACGCTGATATATCACAACCGGCAGAACCTCGTCAGGGATTCTCTGAAACCGATGGCCGCGCATGTCGGCGGCGCCGCCAAACCCAGGGCATGGTATCATTACATGGTCAAGGGTGAAGAGGATATTTTTGAGGTCAGGCTTCAGGGAAATCCCGATACACGGACGTGGACCATCTGGGTCAATGGCAATCAGTACCAGGTTTTGACTCCGGATCTTGAATTTTATCGACGGCGTATGAAGCTAAGCATCAACGGGCAGTTTCACCGTTTCCGGCTTCAGTTTCAGGGAAATTTCATCTGGGCTGCGCATTGCGGGATTGCACGGGTTTTTGAAATCTACAGCCACAGAGAATGGGAGTTGTCCCAGTTCATGCCCAAAATCCAGAAACAGGTGCTGGACAACATTCTGGAATGCCCCATGCCCGGATTGGTGGTGGATTTGCGTGCACAGAAAGGCGACCGCGTCTATCGAGGGCAGGAGCTGGTGATTGTGGAATCCATGAAAATGGAAAGCGGCGTCGCCTCTCCGTGCGATGGTGAGGTACTGGAAGTGCTGGTGCAAAAAGGCCAGGCCGTGGATACCGGAGATGTTCTGATGCGTTTCAAACACTAATGGCATCGTAAAAAGTCGATTTTCGGACGGCTTT
>DAIEFO010000226.1 GCA_027325475.1 Desulfobacteraceae bacterium
TTTTAGTGAGGACAAACCGATTTAAAAAACTCGAATTCGCCTTTGTCGTTGATTTTAACCACCACTGCACACTTGCTGGGATCGCCGCCGTTTTTGGCGTAATCGAAACTCATCTTGCCGGTGATACCGTCAAAATCCTTGATGTTGGCCAGTTGGTTACGAATAGCCTCGCGGTCTTTTTCAACGTTGCCGGTCAGACCGCCCGTATTCTGGATAGCTTTCAGCATGAGCCGGGTGGCATCCCACGTCAGCGCCGCAACATCATCAGGAACATAGCCATATTTCTTCTGATATGCATCAATGAATTCTTTGGTCGCGCCCTTGGCGCCGGCAGCCGCATAATGGGTGCTGAAGAAAAGCCCCTTACAATCGTTGCCGCAAAGATTCATCAGCTCTGCAGATCCCCAACTGTCACTGCCCATAATAGGTTTTTTCCACCCAAGTTCATGAGCCTGTTTGACGATCAGCGGCACTTCGTCGTAATACTGGGGCGTAAACAGAACATCGGCTCCGGATTTGACGATTTTGGTAAGCTGAGCGCTGAAATCGCGATCTTTGGTGGTAAATGTCTCGAAGGCAACGACCGATCCGGGACCATGCAGTTTTTCGAAGGCGGCCTTGAAATATTCCGCCAGTCCCTTGGGATAATCACTGGCGATATCATAGAGAACCGCCGCTTTTTTAGCATGAAACTGTTCTGTGACAAAATCCGCAGCAACAGGCCCCTGGAAGGGATCCAGAAAACAGGCACGGAATACGTAAGGACGATCTTTGGTGGTTTGGGGGTTGGTTGACCAGGCGGAAATCATGGGCGTTTTGTATGAATTGTTGATTTCACCGGCGGGAATGGCCTGCTTGCTGGCCTGCGGTCCGATAATTCCCAGCACCATGTCCTGGGTAATCAGCTTGATGGCTGCGGCAGTTGCAGATTCGGCTTTAGATTCATTATCTTCATAAATAAATTCAACCGGATACATTTTGTCTCCAACTTTGAGACCGCCTTCCTTATCGATTTTTTCCTTCAGCATTTCAGCAGCGAACTTCGAGCCTTCGCCCACTTTGGGAATATCGCCTGTCAGGGGGATGTTGAATCCGATTTTGATGGGTTCCTGTTTTGCAGCCATTGCAGGTGATACCGCAAACGCTGCCGCCAGGCACAACACCACAAGCCATAGACATTTTCGCATCGATTCCTCCTTTGTTCCTGTTGGTGATCGGGATAAGTGAAAGTAACCAGACTATCCGGACTGATTAGCAAACTGATGAATTATATTCAACCACTAATTTCAGCGCATGAATTCAGCAGCGTCAAAATATCATTTCCGTATGCACGTACCAGCCAGGGTCTGACGCCTTCAATTCCGGACAACGTGTCCATATCCGGTGGATTTTGCTGAGATATTACGGCCATGAGTGCATTGTTACCGAGAAGCGCCGGTTCAATTTCAAGCTCTGTCGCGACAGCATCCCGCCATTTTTTCAGGGCGGTTGTCCGTGCGGAGGTCAACCCGTCCGGCATCGGGTCGTGGTGGTGGGGATAGATTGGAAGCTCTGATGATTTCAGAGCTATGGCGCCGGCAATCGCCTCCAGGATATGGGTTCCATAACGATTGAGTTGTTTGAAACTCAGGATTTCCAATTCTTTGAGTTGATCCATCCGCTGCGGTTTTTCAATCGCGAGTTTCAACAGGGCGTCGTTGTGGATGATTTGATACAGAGGTCTGTCCAGCTTTCTGGCAACAGATTCCCTGAATTCCAGAAGTGCTTCCAGAACGGCCAGTGATCTTCTGCCAAGACGACCGGCCCCTTTAAAGCGCAAAAACCGGGGATCTCCGTTGGAGGAAGGACATCGAACGCGGCTGTAAAGTTCACATTCTTCAAGGAACCAGTCCAGCCGGCCCGTCGCCACCATCCTGTCTTCCAGTCTCGCAGACAGTTCATGCAGATATACGGCGTCATGCGCGGCATATTCCAGCATATCTTCCGGCAACGGGCGCTGCGACCAGTCTTTTTTTTGAAATTTTTTTTCGAGATGTATTCCAAAAAACTGGTTTAAAACGGCATCCAGTCCGGTAAATTTCATTCCCAAAAAACGACAGGCCAGTTGGGTGTCGAATAAATTGATCACCTCGATAGAAAAGTCCCTGTGCAGGCAGCGGATATCGTAATCGGATCCATGAAAAATTTTCCGGATTCCGGGATCTGCAAAAACAGGTTTCAGCACTGAAAGGCTACCGGTTTGCAGCGGGTCCACCAGATAACACTGTCTGCGTGAAGATAGCTGGATAAGGCAGACTTTTTCCTGAAAATGGAACATGGAATCGGCCTCGAGGTCAACCCCGACCGCGGTTTCATTTTCAAGATGTCGTGCAGCAGCTTCGAGCGCCTGCAACGTTGTTACCAATGTCCATGGAATATCCGGTAATGAAGGTATGATCGTCTTGCTCCTTTATGGGTTTGGAGGCGCGCCGGCCTGGCCGGCATCAATGTTTTTCACAACACACTCCACGGTAATCTTGTCTTTGGAACCGGGCGCTACTTTCAGAGATGGCGGGTTCAACGCCAGGTTCACGACAATGGTTCTGGATGACTGGATGGAATCCAGAGGAATTTTTTCCGTATAGACTGTTTCCATATGCTCCAGAATCCTTTGTCCGCCGATAATCTGCACGGTACTTGGATTTACCGTGACCCTCTCGATTCTAAGATGATCCGGCAGCTTTCCTGTCCAGTCCACCTGAACGGGAAGCTCTTTTTTCTCCGGAATATCCATCATAACATTCACCACCGACGGCGTGAAGCTTTTAATAAAAATGCCAGGCGGCAACGAGATATTATCATTGGTAATCGTGAAGGTATTCTGACCCGGAACGGATTTTTCAAGATCGACCCGAACCCGAATCTGATCCGGACGCAGAGAGCGCATCAGGGTGACGGAACCGCCAAGCTGAATCTTAATACTGTCCACGGAAGCGTTGATAATTTCCATGGCCGGGTTACGGTTCATGTATTCAATAGGAACTTCAAGCGTGACCAGTGAATCCATTCCCCTGGAAATATTGAACCATACGCCGGTAATCATGATAAAGGAAATGATGGCGGCAAGCCAGATTTCGATTTTTTCCTTTCTGAGCCGGGCCGGATCTTTATCCGCCATGCCGAGATGTTCCTGAAGGTGCTGCTGAAGATCTTCTTTTTTAAACACCGGTGTGATGGTGGAATGCTTCATCAGCAAAATAGTGCCGCGTTCCTCCGAAACCACCACCACCAGCGCATCTGTCGCCTCGGCAAGTCCCACGGCAGCCCGATGCCGGGTGCCGTAATACGACGGCAGATCCTGCCGTCGCGACAGGGGAAGAATGGCGGCGACCTCGCGAACGCGGTCACCTTCGATAATAGCAGCGCCGTCGTGGACAGGATTTTCTTCCCAGAAAATACTGGTGATCATTTCCTTGGAAATGATGCCATCCCAAAATGTCCCGCTTTGCACGACCTCGCCGAGATTTTCTTTTCCGGGGAAAACGATCAGCGCGCCGATGCGCTTTCTGGCCATGTCCACCACACTTTCGGCAATCATCTGGACAGGAGATTGCACCAGCGGTTGTGGAACGCCCCAGAACAGTGTTTTGATATTTTTCACCTGAAGTACGCTGCGAATTTCATTCCGGAACACGACAATAATAACCAGCGCTGCAATCGCAGTAATTCCCTGAATGAACCAACTGGTGACAATCAGACCTGTGGATACGGCGATTCGCTGAAAGATCAGTAAAACTGAAAGCCCTATCAGTATCCGGAACAGGTTGGTAATTCTGAACAGCACATAGAAGCGAAAAAGGATATAGCTGTTTAAAACGATATCCACCACATCCTGCCAGCGTATGCTTCTTAAAAATATCAGAACAGTTTCCATATCAATAAATCCGTCATGGACCAGTAACGCATCGATACCGCTATGCGTCGAGCGGTCCCATTCCACGTTTTTGAATCTTCACCCCGGCGGTTCTCCTGTCAAAAGAGAAATAAAGGGCTCCGCCCAGGCGCAGCGTTTGGGCTTTTTGTTATTCCGTAACACTGAAACGAAGCACTTGAAGCACATTCCCATTGGC
>DAIEFO010000227.1 GCA_027325475.1 Desulfobacteraceae bacterium
ATACCCGGTGCAAAAATGGATGCCGAATACCGGATAGCCTTGCTGCCCCAGAAGTCTGGCGGTCAGGAGGGAATCAATGCCGCCACTTAGCGCAACGGCTGTCAGCGGTTTCATTCAAAGAAGGTATGGGATGTGGGTCTGGCGGCCATGGCGCGGGTCGGACATGCGGTAATGCACAGCTCGCAGACGCTGCATTTGGTTTCATCAAACTCTACGGCCATTTCCGGACGCACGACATGCAGCGCACCCGTTGGACACACTGCGGTACAAGCTCCGCACTGGGTGCATTTACTGATATCGCGTTTGACTTCCTGGGAAGCGTTTTGAACCTGAACCCCCTGGGACTTTAAAAATTTTACCCCTTCCTTGAAATTCTTGCGGGTTCCCGAAAGCTCCAGAACCATCACCCCTTCTTTTCGGGGAAGAATTTCCGCATTGAGGATATTGAAAATCAGATCGTAATCTTTAACCAGATAACAGACAATGGGTTTTTGAACTTCCGTTTGAGGAAACCTTAGAATCAGTATCTTTGAGTACACCGCACGCCTCCGGAAAAGACTTTATTTTTTGTGAATAGCCGTTAATTTAGTGCGGTTTACCCATAGTGTCAACAAGGAAGCTTGACGGCTTCGTAAAAAGTGCAGCAAGATGTTCGGAAAGGCGACTGTCCCTCCTACTTGTTTTTCTGTGTGTTTTTCGGGACTCGCCCTCATCAAAATTCGCTGGGGGACAGGATGCCGCCTGCTGCCGGGTCGCAAGAAGGTTTTGTCCGGAAACACACGGTATCCCAAAAACGGTATGCCCATTTCCGAATACTGGCTGGTCAGATTGCCGATTGGTAAACCCTATCCTGGGATTTTTTCATAACTTTCAATTTTGATGTAATTAGAAGAAACTGCAATCGGAGATAAACATGGAAGCACCGATAACATATTTTTACATCGTTGTGGGCTGGATCCTCTGGTGTACCCTCCACAGCGTCCTGATCTCCATTACCGTGACGGATTATATGAAAAGAAAGTTGGGAAAGGGCTTTCGATTCTATCGATTTTTTTACAATATGGTGTCTGTCGCAACGCTGATACCTCTTTTCATCTATTCCCGCAGGATTTGTGAAGCCCCCATCTTCTATTGGGAAGGCCCCTTGACGATTATTCAGATTCTCCTTTTGGCAGGTTCCATCTATCTGTTCGTTGCCGGAGGCAGACATTACAGTTGGGCGCAGTTTTCCGGAATTGCTCAAATCAAGGCGGAACGAATCAACGGTTCTCTCTGCAATTGCGATGCGTTCGTTGTGTCCGGCATTCATCAGATCATCCGGCATCCATGGTATCTGGGTGGCATCATGATCGTATGGGCGGTGAATCTGAGCGTTTCAACGATCTTGGTCAACATCACCATCAGCGTTTATTTTGTTATTGGATCTTTTCTGGAAGATCGGAAACTGGTGCGCGAGTTCGGCGACAACTATCGGAAATACCAGCAGACCGTCTCCATGCTTTTCCCATGGCAATGGCTGAAATCGAAGATTTAAAGCGGTGGGAAACACACCATTTTCGTGTATTTCGTAATTCAGTGCCTTCTCTTCGGAATAAGTTGTAAGTTTGACATTTCCTGACAACTGTTTCATATGATATTACAAAAATATGATACTATTACGAAACACACTGCCATCCATTCTCAGCAGTCCTGCATGTTCCCTGGGCTTAACCGCCTGTTGCTGTCCGATCTTACCTTGCGCAGCTCTCAGGCAACCGTCTTGACCGGCGTGTGAGGCTCCGGCAAAAGCACTTTGCAGGCGCGGCTCGTGCGGCGTGCTGGAAAAACGTTTTAATGAATAAACATCATAATAGTGATGAAAATAATATGATTATTGGCGGAAAAGACATACCTCCCCCTTCTGATTTTTGGGTCCCTGATTACTCTGATTTTACATTGCCAGTAAAAGATGATGGCAATCCTTATATTGATCCTGATGATTATGAAGACTATTTGGACTGGCTTGTTATCCATATAGATTCAAACAATTTTATGCTAAACTTGCATCATCAAGAAATAATTTCAAATAAGCAAATTAACGATTGGGATGCAGAACGTCTTGGCCTTTGGATTGGTGGGGGAGCATTCTCTGAATATTACCGGGTTGACCCTCGTTTTGATTATCCTGATGATTTTTTATCAAATCCAAATCCTGATCGCGTCTGTAACCCTTCAACGATAGAGTGGAACAGTGAATATATCAACGACAACGATGAAATTCAAACGGGTATGATAGGCTTGGAGACATTTCTCATATTTGACTGCATGTGTTATCAGGCGGATAAAATATATAGGATTAAAGAAGCGGATATTCATCCTAATGCTGCAATTTTTAGCGATATTGGTTGGAGGCCATTACTGAAACAAGCTCTCAATAGAACCAATGTATTTGAAGAAAAAAGGAATGCTCTAAAGCTTTTTCATGATGAGTATGCCCATCTATCGATGAAATAATAAAAAACAAAACAATGGTTATGTCTTATCCCCATTGGAAAATATGGGATTCAGGAACCGAATCAGCCTAAGAAGACAATGGTCACTAAAGCATGGAATGCCTGAAATTAGGCATTGTTGATACAGATTGACAAAACGCACGATGCCGGCTAATTTGCAATTACGCCACACATTGGCCGATAATAAGGACAACGTCATGTATCTACCCAGAACCCTTGAAACTTTTGTCAAAACAGCGGCCGAACAATTTCCGGTGCTGCTGGTCACCGGCGCCAGGCAAGTGGGTAAAACGACGTTTCTTCAGCATATCCGTCAAAACGACAGAGGATATATCACCCTTGATGATCCGCTGGTTCTGAACCTTGCCAGACAAGATCCGGCGCTCTTCATGCAGAGATTTCCGCCGCCGGTGCTCATTGATGAAATCCAGTATGCGCCGGAGCTTCTCCCATATATCAAGATGACAGTGGACAGAGACCGCAAACCGGGTTTGTTCTGGCTTACCGGTTCCCAGCAATTCCACCTGATGAAAGGGGTTTCTGAATCTCTGGCAGGCCGGGTGGCCGTCGTTTTTCTTCTGGGTCTTTCCAGAAAAGAACGGGCTGGCCGGAATCTCATGGACCGCCCGTTTCTGCCTGCGCCGGATGAAATACGGAACCGTCTCGATGCAGGTGAAACGCTCCCGCTGAAGGAACTCTACCGGCTCATCTGGCGCGGCGCTTTTCCGGCCATTGCCTTAAATAATGATATGGATCGGGATCTGTTCTACAGCTCATACGTCCAGACGTACCTGCAACGTGATGTCCGTGATCTGTCCCGGGTCGGCGATGAAATGGCTTTTCTGCGGTTTATTCGGGCTGCTTCGGCTCGAACCGCACAAATGCTGAATTTATCCGAGCTTGCACGAGACGCGGATATTTCCCCCAACACCGCTAAAAGCTGGCTCTCCATCCTGCAGGCTTCCGGAATCGCCTACCTGCTGGAGCCTTATCACACGAATGTGACAAAGCGCCTGGTGAAAACGCCCAAACTCTATATTCTCGACACCGGATTGTGCGCCTATCTGACGGAATGGTCCAGTCCGGAAACGCTCGAGGCAGGCGCCATGTCCGGCGCAATCCTGGAAACATGGATACTGACAGAGCTGCTGAAAAGCTACTGGCACAATGGTTGCCATGCACCATTTTATTACTATCGGGACAAGGAGCAAAAGGAAATCGATCTTCTCATCGTTAAGGATGGTCGGGCCTATCCACTGGAAATTAAAAAAACGGCATCCCCCGGAAAAAACGATGTCCGGCATTTTCAGTCTCTCGAAAAACTGAAGCTGCCCATCGGCCCGGGCGGTTTGATTTGCCTGGCCGGGCAGTCTCTGCCGCTGACCCCGTCCACCCTGTCCATACCGCTGGCAGCGCTCTGAGCAGCCTGCGAAATCCGGCAGAGCCAGAGGATAGAAAACGATGGCCGCTCAAAACAGCGAGAAACCGAAAACGGGTATCAATTCTCACCGGAAGTAACAGCAGCCTCCGGACATTTTACGTAGCCGTACAGTTTAATAATTCTTAATAATTATAGCCTATTAAATCAAATAAGCGCCATCACGTCTTCT
>DAIEFO010000228.1 GCA_027325475.1 Desulfobacteraceae bacterium
ATAGGGCAGACAAGGCAGATAGTACTCGCCCATCCATGAAATAATACCGCTATCACCGCTAACGTCACCGACAGAATAGTACACCCAGTCATTGCCATCCGTCCGTTTGAGCTGCGCGGCGGGATGAGGCCAGTTTACATTTAGGCCGCGGATAAATTTTATTTCACCATTTAAATTAAAAATGAATTCGTATTCGGAAGTTCTGATCTCTGAGTATGTCCCATATCGGAGCGGAAAAGTCGCTTTTGCTATGGTGACAGGACTTTGTTTTTCGACACTGAATGTCATGTTATTTAAATGTGGAAATGTCATTTTGTCATCTCATAATATTTTGCAATTGGAAGCCCTCACACCTAATTTCACATAACGCCCAGCGTGAACAGCCATCGACCGCGCGACCAATGTGATCCATGGGAAATGTCGATCAATATGCACCGCGTGGTCGCTCGTCCGGCCCCAAGCCGTTGTGTACGCCCGGCACGGGCGTGAACTTATGGAGTAAAAGTCCCCTGTATGTGAATTCTGTCCAGTATCATTACTGACATAAATACCAGCCAAAGGCAAGGGCGGAACCGTGAGGAATCGTCCAACCCGGACGATATCTGGTCACCATTGACACGCACTTAAGTAAAACAATCATTTACCATTTTCTGCATCAGAGCGACCGGAAAGGCTTTTGTCATGACCATACCCGTTGCCGTATCCAGGCCGAAAGAACAAACTGGATGTCGTAACTGAGCACAGACCGCTATGGATAGTCCGTCTTTCAACCTTCACCGGGTCAGTACGACTTACGGATTGGTGCACGCTGATTTTCGATAGTAATCAGATAAATTTTATCTGCACCATCAACCTTTCTCCACGAGCAACGTATAATCAGTGGATACAATTTATCTACAAAAAATTTTATAGACAATCGCTGCGTTCAACACAAATCTCAAGCCAACGATGTGTCAGTGCATGCGTCCACAGCATTGGAATACGCACACCAGAATGAGGTGATAAAATTTGGATGAAATACAACTTATTATTTCCTGTCAAAATGGAGACAGGGAAGCGTTACCCAACTCATCGTGTTTTATTATCCATATGTTAAGAAATTCCTTGTAAGGTTGACGTCTAATGCCGATATTGCGGAACGAAAATCGGCAATACCTGTAAATCATGCAGCAACATAGTAAATGAAGAGGATAAGTTCTGTAGTAGCTGCGGAAACAAGATAAATGCTTAAAAAACCTTTTATAAACGTTTACCGCATTGGCTTGCAGACGTTTTCGCTCCGCTTTCCCGATGAACACCGCTTTTATTTGATAAAATTTTACTGTGAAACTCTATTTATAGTATGTACAGGAAATCTTGGTGAAAACACTACCAAAAATCAACGCGCGGTATTGGCTGTCCCTGATTGCTGCCAGCATCCTGGGAACAAACACTGGAGACTTTGTCTCTGGCTATTTACATCTTGGCCATCTGGTCGGGCTTCCTTTTCTGGCCGGACTACTGGTGATTATATTCCTGGCCGAAAAAATGAGTCCCTTCGCCAGTTCTCTCTTTTTCTGGGCCGCGATTATCACGGTACGAACAGCTGCCACCAATATCGGAGATGCTTTCAGGGATTTCGGTATTGATTTCAATCTCTCCCTACCAATCGTCTTTGCGATTTTTTTCACAAGCGTTCTGGTTTACAGAGGGTTGTATAAATCCAATAACAACCCTGGTGGCTCAGTGAGGGTATCGCCGATCTATTGGATTTGCATGATGCTTGCAGGTGTCCTTGGTACGATCGGCGGTGATTATGCCTCTTTCGGCTTGGGACTTATGCCAATAGGCGCCGCATTGGTCTTTGGGATTATAGTTGGGGCCATGCTCTATTGGGGCAGAAACGGACGTCTCGTACAGCCGGAGTATTATTGGACGATGTTGGCCTTGATCAGGACCGGAGGCACAGCTGCAGGCGATTCTCTGGCTCACGATGTATTCGGTTTACCTTTGAGTACAGCTGTGACTGGTTTCATTTTTGGGGGAATAGTTATCTATTTCTACGGTCTGGAAAAAGGATGATCATATCTCGCCTGGCTCCGTTTTGACCTGAAGAGGACGTAATGATATGCGCCTGGCAATCAAATTACGAATTATAATTTTCACCATGATAACTGTCTTGACCATTCCGGTATTTGCGGATTAATCTGTTACCATCTCAAACTCGGTTCTTCTTTGTCTTGATATGGGGGGCCATTTAAACATGAGGTATCCGATGAAAACTTCATTATCTCTGGCGTATTCCACCTGCCCGAACGACACGTTCAGTTTTTTTGCTCTGGCAAAGGGACGGATCGTTTGTCCGGACACATCGTTTCAGATCACCCTCGCCGATGTTCAAACGCTGAATCAGGCCGCGCGGCACCGCACCTATGATGTCACCAAACTTTCCTTTGCGGCAATGGGCCGGCTGCGTTCGTCCTACCGGTTGCTAAAAAGCGGAGCAGCCTTAGGAAGGGGATGCGGGCCACTATTGGTGGCAAGGCCGGGGGCTGATCTTTCAGACTTATCCAGCGCCGCCATCGCGGTTCCGGGCATGGATACCACCGCACTGATGCTGACCGGCCTGTATCTGGGGAAACCGCCGCGTGTGGTTCCCATGACATTTGACAGGATCATGCCGGAAGTGGCGGAAGGTCGTTTTGATTTTGGTGTCATCATTCATGAAGGCCGGTTCACATATCCGGATTATGGATTGGTCCAGATGCTGGACCTGGGCGCCTGGTGGGAACAGCGGACAGGGCTGCCGGTGCCGCTGGGATGTATTGCTGCGGCAAAAGATCTGCCTGCAGGTGTGATAGAACAGGTCGAGGCCGCGATTCGGGACAGTGTGACATATGCGTTCAGTCATCCGGAAGAAACAGCGGATTATGTCCGGCAATATGCTCAGGAAATGGCGGATACCGTTGTTCAGCAGCACATAGGACTGTACGTCAATTCATTTTCTCTGGATATGGGAGAAGAAGGCGCTGCTGCGGTAAAAACGCTGTTTTCCATGGCGGAAGCCAGCGGCATCCTTCCTGTGGAAGGCAGCGCCATATCGGTCTGATGGCTTGGCAAAAATTTATGTCGGGCAACGCAGCATGCGGACTTTTTGCAAGACCGTCATAACTGAAGACTGAAAAAATCAACGGCGTTTTTGTAACATATTTTTTCCAGAGAAGCGCCTGAAACACCGGCCGAGTTCAATTCTTTAAGCTCTCTGTCCCATGCATACGGGATGTTCGGAAAATCAGAACCATACATAATCCTGTCGGATCTGTAGTGGCTGAGATTGATTTTTCCCTCCATCGGAAAATAATCGGTTATGACCATGGTGGTATCCAGCCAGAGGTTGTCATATTTTTCGATCAGCTTTCTGTACGCCGATGTTTCACTAAATCCAAGGTGCGGGACACAAACTTTAAGACCCGGAAAACATTTTAAAACACGCTCCAGTTTTTCAGCGCTGCAAAGCTGATACGGATCACAGTTGTAAGCCGCACTTTTCGGCTCTCTTCCGATATGCATTACAACCGGTTTCCGGTTGATCCGGCAGCATTCATAGAGGCGATTCATGTGTTCACCGTTCATGTCGAAACACTGTACATGAGCATGCAGTTTCAGTCCTCCCAGCCCGGAATCAAAAGCTTCCTGCAAAATAGTTTCCGCATTTTCCTCACCAGGGAATACGGTAGCCATTCCTGTAACCCGATGGCCATATTCTCTGCATTTTTCAGACATATATTTATTCAGTTGTCCTGCAATTCCGGGCTTATGGGCATACTGAAGCGCAATGATGTGTTTTATGCCGTGTGACAGCAGAAATTCAAATACCTCGGAGGAGGTCATTCGATACCTGATGCACCAGGCATTTTTATCAAACCATTTCTGGATTGCAGAAAAAATATGGCGAGGAAAAATGTGGACATGGGCATCAATTACGGGAGGAAGACCGGCAGGAACCCTTGAATCTTCCTGGTCATCGATGAACGGCATATTGGGTTTTAACACTGATGGCCTCATAAAAAGTCAAAATTCAGACGGCTTTGTAAAAA
>DAIEFO010000229.1 GCA_027325475.1 Desulfobacteraceae bacterium
GCTTCAATATATTCTCTGTTCGAGGTGATCTCAAGCATATTTTTCCGCAAACCGGTATTTCACCACAAAATGATGCTCTCGTAAAAAGTCGATTTTAGACGGCTTCGTAAAATGTTCGCAGGCAAGGCGCGCAAATCCTGAGGAATGAAGCGTACTTGTGGTACGCTGCAACGACGAAGGATGCGGCGCAACGCAGCATCCGGACTTTTTACGAAGTCGTCACAAAATAATTCTCGACAAAAGGATGAAAGAAACATAACGTTGCACCAGTGCAGGCACTACCCATATGTTTTTTTCTTCCGCCAGGAGAAGATCATGGCAACGCAGGCATATTCGTTATGTGGCTAGTAAAAAAATTTAACGACCTTCGCATCCGGTTCAAGCTCCTCATCATCTATTCCACGATCCTGGTGTTGTCCCTGACGCTTGCCAGCATCATCATCCATACCTATGTCCGCAAAACCCTCGAACAGAATATTGAAAGCGAACTTCAGAACACCACAACCACCATTCTTAACATGGTCAAGACAGCCGCAGATGTCTCCATCAAAAACCACCTCAGGGCCCTGGCCGAAAAAAACCGGGAAATCGTCACGTTTTATTACGATCAGTTTCACGCAGGGAAAATCAGCGAAGCCACTGCCAAAATCCGCTGTCAGGAAGTGCTGCTGAGTCAGACCATCGGCAAGACAGGTTATATCTACTGCGTCAACAGCCATGGTGTTATCGTCATTCATCCTAAAAAATCGCTGATCGGCGTCGATTTGTCCGGATATGAATTTATCAGAGAACAGATGCGGCGTAAAAACGGGTATCTGGAATATGACTGGAAAAACCCGGAAGAACACAAAACACGCCCCAAAGCCCTGTATATGACTTATTTCGAGCCCTGGGACTGGATCATTTCCGTATCCTCCTACCGCAGTGAATTCAACGAACTGGTCAACGTGAGTGATTTCGAAAATCAGATTCTTTCCCTGCGTTTCGGAAAAACCGGCTATTCGTTTGTCATGGACACGCATGGCACCCTGATCATTCATCCTTCGCTGAAGGGAAAAAATTTCTTTGACGCCACGGATGCCAACGGCCAGAAATATTTCAGGGAAATCTGCCAGCGAAAAAACGGAAAAATCATCTATTCCTGGAAAAACCCCGGAGAAAGCAAGGCGCGTCAGAAACTCGTCATTTTCAATTATATCCCTGAATTCAAGTGGATTGTCGCTTCATCCAGTTATCTGGAAGAATTTCAGGCACCTTTAACAACCGTCAGAGATATTTTCATCATCACCGTCATCCTGACGCTATTACTCTTTTCACCCGCCACTTTTCTGATCAGCGCTTCCATTACCACCCCCCTCCAGGAACTCATGCGCCATTTTGCCGCAGGTGTTGACGGCGATACTTCTGTGCGCATGAACCGCTCCAGCCGGGATGAAATCGGCCAGCTCGCTCATTATTTCAACGCATTCATGGATCGTTTCGAAGCTTACCGGACAAAGCTGGAAACCGAAATCAACGATCGGGAAAAAGCAGAAGCCACCATCCGTGAAAGCGAAGCCAAATACCGGGAGCTGGTTCAAAACGCCAACAGTATCATCCTGCGTATGGACACCCACGGCTATATCACTTTCTTCAATGAATTCGCGCAGATTTTTTTTGGCTACAACGAGAAGGAGGTCATCGGAAAAAACATTGTAGGTACCATCCTGCCTGAAAACAGGTGGGGAATCAACCCGCCGACCATCATCCCGGATACCATCGGTGGATATGAAGAAGGATACCGGTATCACGGCGCCGAAAATATCCTGAGAAACGGACAACCGGTCTGGATATCCTGGACCCGCAAGGCCATATACCATCCTTCCGGTAAGGTCATGGAATATCTGTGCATCGGCAATGACATCACCGACGCTGTTCAGTCTCAGAAAGAGACGCAGCGGCTGCGAAATTATCTCCAGGCTATTATCGATGCCATGCCATCCATTCTGATCGGTGTGGATCAAAATATGTACGTCACTCTCTGGAACCAGGAAGCAGAAAAAGCCCAGGGCGTCTCCCGTGATCTTGCGATCAATCAGCGGCTGGATGTCATCTTTCCCCGGTTGCAGCAACAGATGAATTTCGTAGCACAAGCCATGACGGAAAAATCCATAAAACAGCGCGAAAAAGTCCCGGACTGGCAGGATGAAGACATGCGATATTCAGACATCATGATCTATCCCATTCATGTGGAAGGCGCATCCGGCGCAGTTATTCGGGTGGATGACGTCACGGCGCGGGTACGCATGGAAGATATGATGGTACAAACCGAAAAAATGCTGTCGATAGGAGGACTGGCCGCGGGCATGGCCCATGAAATC
Organism: Desulfobacteraceae bacterium; assembly: GCA_027325475.1. Classification (GTDB taxonomy): domain Bacteria; phylum Desulfobacterota; class Desulfobacteria; order Desulfobacterales; family Desulfatirhabdiaceae; genus RAAP-1. Next base: position 2,361 of record DAIEFO010000229.1, read on the forward strand.
AACAATCCTCTGGGTGGAATGCTTCAAAGCGCTCAGAACATTTTACGCCGGATATCGCCGGAAATACCTGCCAACTGTCAGATCGCCCGGAACTGCGGCATATCCCTCGACGCCATGCGAACCTATCTTGAACAACGTGACATCCTTAAATTCATCGAAAACATCCGGGAATCCGGGGAACGCGCTTCCAGAACCGTCAGCGATATGCTGAACTTCAGCCGCCGGAGTCAATCCCGAAAAGCATACACCTCTCTATCCGAGCTTCTGGATCGCACCGTATCCCTGGCCGCACATGATTATGATCTGAAGAAAAAATATGATTTCCGCAGTATCGAAATTGTTCGAGAATTTGCTCAGGATGTGCCGCCTGTGTTCTGCACCCCCACGGAAATCGAACAAGTGATTTTAAATCTGTTGCGCAATGCCGCCCAAGCCATGAGCGGCATTCCCCATCATCTGCCGCGAATCACCCTGCGCCTGTTCCGGGACAACAACATGGCCCGCATCGAAGTGCTGGACAACGGCCCCGGCATAGACGAAAAAACCCAAAAGAGAGTGTTCGAACCCTTTTTCACCACCAAGGATGTCGGTATCGGCACTGGACTGGGTCTGTCCGTTTCCTATTTTATCATTACACGAAATCATGGCGGCGCCATGGCGGTTGTATCAAGCCCTTCCGATGGCGCCCGATTCATTGTCCAGCTTCCACTTGAGCAGGAACGGAATTCATGACATCGGATAATTCATCAGCAATAACTTTCAAGCAGACCGGAGATAAAATTCTCGTCATTGACGATGAGCCCATTATCCGGGAGAGCATTGCCGCATACCTGGAAGACAGTGGTTTCACCGTATTTCAGGCGGGAAATGGCCTGGATGGCATGGCTATTTTCAGGTCTGAACATCCTGATCTAATGATGGTGGATCTTCGAATGCCCGGAATGGATGGGCTGGAGGTTCTTTCAACCGTATTGACGGAATCTCCAGACACCCCGATTCTGGTGGTATCAGGCACAGGCGTTATTCAGGACGCCATCGAAGCGCTGCGGATGGGAGCGCTCGATTTTATCACCAAGCCCATTCTCGACATGGCGGTGCTGGAACATGCGGTAACAACGGCGTTGGAGCGGACACAACTTCGGGTGGAAAACCGGCGGTATCGGGAACACTTGGAAGAAGAAGTGCAACAGCGCACTCACGATCTGACCGAACGCACACGAGCTCTTCAGGAAAGCCAGACTAAACTTTCCGCTGTCATTGAGCTGTTTGAAGGCATTATCTATACCTGCACACGGGATTACCGCATCGAGTTCATGAACCGGAAACTCATGGAATATATTGGCCGGGACGCCGCAGGAGAGATATGCTACAACGCCCTGTATGGTCAGGAATCCCCTTGTCCATGGTGTGTAAACGACATTGTGCTTCAGGGGAAAAGCGCACAATGGGAAGCTAAAAACCCGCAGAATGGCTGCTGGTATTATGGTATCAACACCCCCATATTTGCCGAAGATGGACAGGTTGCCAAAATTCAGTCCATTGCCATAGACATTACCAAAAGAAAAACCGCAGAAGAAGCCCTGCAGGAGCAGGAAGCATTTCTGCGTGCTGAAAATGTCCGTCTTCGGTCATCTCTCAAAGGCAGCGGCCAGTTCGGCCCTATCATCGGCAAAAGCGCCGCTATGCGGAAGGTTTATGACACCATTTTGAAGGCC
>DAIEFO010000022.1 GCA_027325475.1 Desulfobacteraceae bacterium
ATCTCCCGCCGGCCCTGTCTGCTCGATCGCACCCAACCCCCGGAAACCCGTTCTCCTGTTATCCGGGTGCATGTAACGGAAGATTGTGACGGATGCCATTACTGCATTCAGCATTTCGAATGTCCGGCGCTGGTGACAGATGGCGACAATGCCCCTGTCCGCATCGATCCGGCTGGATGCAGCGGGTGCGGCGTCTGCATTCATGTCTGCCCCAAGAAAGCGATTTCCGTGAATATGGTGATCTGAAGGAATGAATAATTTACAGAAAAAAAACTGTCAGCACATCCAAAACATAGTCAAGCGAGACATCATGGAGTCATCGATAACAACCACCATACACCAGCAGATCATCATCAGCGGCGTTGGAGGCCAGGGCGTCCTGCTGATCTCCCGGCTTCTGGCGGAAGCCGCCATGATAAAAGGATGCCGCGTGCTGACATCCGAAACACACGGCATGGCCCAGCGGGGCGGCACCGTCGTGTCTCATCTCAAGGTCGGTGAATTCTCCAGCCCCTTGATCCGCCCCCAGGCGGCCGACGGGCTTCTGGCGCTGAAACCCGAAAGTCTGGCGCAATACAGCAGCTTTATAAAGCCCGGTGGATGGGCGATCGTCAGCAGTCCGGCAGCGCTTTCCGGATTCAGCGGCCTTTCCGTTACAGCCGTGGATGCGGACGCCAAAGCCGGAACTATCGGAAATCCCAAGTCCGTCAACCTCGTCCTGATGGGAGCAGCGCTGTCACTTACATCGGAAGGTGTTCCGCTTCTGTTCTGCAGCCTCTCAGATATTCAGATGGTGTTACGCGAACAGTTTTCAAACGCCCCGGAAACACTCGAAAAATTTCTGGCGGCTGTTGAGGCCGGTTTTTCCTCATGCCGATCTTTTTAAAATTATTTCAGTTTCTGCTCTCCGGTTTGACCACCGGAAGTACCTATGCACTGATCGCCATAGGATTCTCCATCATCCACAACGCCACCGGAATCGTCAACTTCGCCCAGGGAGAATTCGTCATGCTGGGCGGTATGTTCATGATCACATTTTTCGCTGTTCTGAAAATTCCCATGGCGCCCGCTTTTTGTCTGACAGTAATCAGTGTTGCCATCGTCGGACTGATTCTGGAAAAAGGTCCGTTGGAACAGGCCAGATCCAAAGAAATCCTCAATCTGGTCATGATCACCGTTGCTGCATCCATCGTCATTAAGGGCCTGACCATGATACTCTGGGGCAAAAATTCCATGACGATTCCCGCCATTTCGGGTGAATCGCCCCTGTTGCTATGGAAGGCCGCCATTATGCCTCAGAGCCTGTGGATATTCGGCGTTACTCTTGGCGCCGTGGCGATGCTCAATGTCTTTTTCCGATGTACCCGCACAGGCAAGGCTATGCGAGCGGTTTCCGCCAACCGCCGATATGCCATGCTGGCCGGCATCCCGGTAGATCGGATGCTGGCGTTTTCCTTCTGTCTGAGCGCTGCACTGGGAGCCGTTGCGGGCATTCTTCTGACCCCGATTACCACCATTTCCTATGATGCCGGCGTAATGCTGGGGTTGAAAGGATTTTCCGCAGCCATCCTCGGCGGCTATGGCTCCATGACTGGCGCTGTGGTCGGAGGTATTCTTCTGGGCGTCATGGAATCGCTGGGCGCTGGTTTTATCTCCTCTGAATACAAAGATGTCCTGGCTTTTATGATCCTGCTGATTGTTCTTTTTATCAAGCCGTCCGGCCTGCTGGGCGCCGGTATGCTCAAAAGGGTTTAGAACGTGTTCGGCGCCATGAAAAAATTTCGTCTGCCGCTGTTTTCACTGACCGTCTTCCTGCTCCCGCTGGCGCTCTCCAACAATTATCTGCTCATGACCATGAACATTGCCGCCCTGAACGTGTTGATCGTTACCGGTCTGAATCTGCTGATGGGATATGCCGGACAGACATCCCTGGGGCATGCGGCGTTTTTTGGTATCGGCGCATATCTGTCCGCAATTCTGACCATGACGTTCCATGTACCGGTCTGGCCGGCAATGCTGATCGCCATGATCGCAACGGCCGGTATCGCTGCCGCAATCGGCATTCCTGCACTGAGGCTGGAAGGCCACTATCTGGTGATGGCGACACTGGGCTTTAACGTTATCGTCTATATCATCATGATGCAGTTCAGCGCCGTCACCGGGGGGCCGTCCGGACTGGCGGGCATTCCTCATCTGCGTGTCCCCGGATTTGTCTTTGACTCGGATATTAAAACCTATTATCTTTTCTGGTGTATCACCATCGGAATTCTGACACTGTCCCTGAATCTGGTGCATTCCAGAACCGGAAGGGCCATGGCGGCGCTGAGTCACAACGAAATCGCAGCCAGATGCGCGGGTATTGATACAGAATTTTATAAAATCCGGATTTTTGTTATCAGCGCCGTGACGGCGTCTCTGGCAGGAAGTCTGTACGCCAGCTATATTTCCTTCATCAGCCCCGGCACGTTCAGCATCTTTTTTTCAATACAGATGGTGACCATGGTGATGGTTGGCGGTATGGGGTCGCTCTGGGGATCTGCGCTGGGCGCTGTTTTTTTGACACTGCTGCCGGAATGCCTTCATGGAATCAAGGAATACAACGCGCTGGTATATGGCGGCATCCTGCTGTGTGTTCTGATGTTTTTTCCCAAAGGATTGTTTCCGGGAATTGCGGCGGTTTTCAGGAAGCAGTCGTGACTCAAGAGGCAGAAAGCGAAGACAGCGCCGTTTTATCGGCAAAGGATATCAGCGTTTGTTTTGGTGGACTGATGGCGCTGGCACGTCTGTCTTTTTCCGTCAATTCCCGGGAGATTTTGTCTGTCATCGGCCCCAATGGCGCCGGGAAAACCACATTGCTGAATGCCGTTACGGGCGTCTATCCGCTGTATGCCGGAGATATTTTCTTCAGGAAAAAGCGGATCAGCGGCATGAAACCTTTTCAGATCGCTGCGATGGGGATCAGCCGGACATTTCAGCACGCGCAGCTTTTCATGAACATGACGGTGCGGGAAAATGTCATGGTCGGCATGCATTCCAGAACAACATCCGGTTTTATGGCAGGCATGTTACGGCCGATATCCGAGCGCCGAGAAGAAGCTTTGATCCGTGAAAAATCCGACGCGCTTCTCAATGATTTCGGACTCCACTCAAAAGCCGGGCTTATGGCCGAAAACATCTGCATGCTCGATCAGCGGCGTCTGGAAATGGCGCGGGCCATGGCCGCGGCGCCCGAAATCCTGCTGCTGGATGAACCTGCAGCAGGCCTGACGATGCAGGAAATCACGGAACTGGGAGATGTGATCCTGAAGCTCAGGGAAAGAGGCCAGACCATCATTCTTGTGGAGCATCACATGCGGCTGGTCATGGGAATATCCGACACGGTCATTGTGCTCCACCACGGGTCTAAAATCGGAGAGGGAACCCCGAAAGAAATTCAGAAAAACCCGCAGGTGATTGATGCCTATCTGGGCAGATGCAGGTTTTCATAAGATTCATTTCGCAAGGCAGCAGAGAGAAGATAATACGGTAGTATATCTGCGACCGATAACGCAGCGAAATGAATTTTCTGAAAGCCTATGGCGCCATGTTTTTTTACGGATTCACCAATTCATACCGAGGAGAAGCTTTATGAAAAACCATGTGACAACGGCTGTGTTTTTGGCGTGTTTATGGATGCTTTCCGGCATGGCATCCGCCGCAGAACCGATTAAGATCGGCGCTTTTTTCGATCTCACCGGTCCGTCGTCCGCCATTGGAACGCCTACCAAACTGGTGGCGGAAATGGTGGTAAAAAAAATAAACGATGAAGGCGGCATCAATGGAAGGCCGCTGCAACTGGTGGTGGCGGATGACGAAGGAGATCCCACCAAGGCGGCGCTTATCGCCAAAAAATTTACGGAATCCGATAAAGTAGCCGCCATTATAGGCCCTACCCGAACCGACACCGGCATGGCGGCCAAACCGATTGTCGAACAGATGAAAGTACCCGACTTCATGACGGTCGGTGGTGATGTGGTCATTGCCGGCGGCAAATTCGGTCCATTTCACTGGACATTCAAATCACCCCAGCGCACCACCATTGCGGTGAAAAAAATATATGAATATCTGAAACAGAAAGGCCTTCAGAAAATCGCCATTATTACAGCCGCCGATGGGTTCGGCAAAGACGGTAAGGCCGCACTGGAAAATCTGGCGCCCGAATATGGCGTCAGCATCATCTCCGCGGAATCTTTTCAGCCCACAGACAGCGACATGACCACGCAGCTCATCAATATCAAGTCGGCGGCACCGGATGCTGTCGTCTGCTGGACCATCGGTAAGGCTGGCGCCATTGTGGCCAAGAACGTCCGGCAACTGGACATTCAGGCCCCGCTTTTCCAGTGTCACGGACTGCCGGATCCGAACTATATCGCACTTGCCGGAAAAGCATCCGAAGGCAACATCATGCCTTCCACCAAGCTGATGGTGGCCTCCCAACTGCCGGACAGCGATCCTCAGAAAAAAGTCATCCTCGAATTTATCCATCTGTATAAGGACGTCTTTCATTATGACCGGCAGTTTCCCATCAACACCCATTCCGGCTATGCCTGGGACGCCATTTACATGGTCGCCAACGCCATGAAAAAAGCCGGAATTCAGAATGAAAAACTGCGGGATGCCATCGAAAATACCAAAGGTTATGTGGGCGTCAGCGGCATTTACACCCTTACGCCTGAAGATCATAACGGACTGGGAACCGATTCCATGGTACTGGTTCAGATAAGGGACGGACAGTGGAAACTGCTGCAATAATCCGCCCTCAACGGGTATCCGTGCATGGCGGACACAGCGCCGATTATTGCCATCACGCCGGCGATTCCCTAGACGCCATCATCGAGGCATATCTCAACCAGAAGTTTCTCTGGATAGGCGTTACGGAACACATGCCGCCCGTCAGTGATGCCTTTCTCTATCCCGATGAACAGGCTGCCGGTCTCACCGCAGCCGTTATGCAGCAGCGTTTCGCCCGTTATGTGGCGCACTGCCGGGCACTGCAGGCCCGGTATGCAGGGCTCCTGACCATTTTTGTCGGCATGGAAACCGAGGCCTATACCGGCGCTGTCAGCTACGCCGCACGCTTGCAGCAACAATTTCATCTGGACTATGTGGTGGGCTCGGTGCATCATGTGGCCGATATTCCCATTGATTTGGATATCGCTGCGTATCACAAGGCCATTACGGCGTGTGACGGCATCGAAAACCTTTACGCCGCCTATTTTGATCTCCAGTACAACATGATCCTGACGCTTCAACCCTCGGTGGTCGGACATTTCGATCTGATCCGGATATTCGATCCCGATTATCCCGATCATCTCAAATGCCCGTCCGTCTGGCGGCGCATATGCCGGAATCTGGAAGCCGTCGCTTCGCTGAAACTGATTTTGGATCTGAATGTACGGGCGCGGGTCAAAGGCGCGATAGAGACTTACATCTCCGCTCCCATTCTGGAAAAAGCCCGCGATATGGGTATTTCAGTGGTTCCGGGAGATGACTCTCACAGCGTGGATACCGTTGGCAGATACATCGATGAAGGAATTTCACGGCTTCAGGCCGCGGGCTTTTCCACCGACTGGCCGCAGCCCAGACTTTACAGCGGGGCATCATCCTCTCGGGGAGAATAAATTTTGGAGGAACGACATGCAGGAAATTCGATTTCACGGAAGAGGCGGCCAGGGGGCTGTCATCGGCTCTGAAGTTCTGGCTCACGCCTTTTTTCACGAAGGGAAATTCGTTCAGGCGTTTCCAGCATTCGGGGTGGAACGCCGGGGCGCGCCGGTAACAGCATTCTGCAGGATGGACGACCGGAACATCTATCTGCGCAGTCAGATTTACCACCCGGATCATGTGGTCGTGCTGGATGCTTTGATGATCGAAAGCGTCAATGTGGTGGATGGCCTGAAGCCGGGGGGCAGCATCGTGATCAATGCATCCCGGGATCCGGAATATTACCGGGATTTTTTCGGAGATGCATTCGGCGTTTTCGTGATCGACGCCGCGGCCATCGCGGTAGCGCATCATTTGGGATCCGCGTCCAACCCCATCGTCAATACGGCAATTGTCGGCGCCTTTGCGAAAGCCACAGGGCTGGTCGGTATTGACGCTGTCTTGAAAGCCATCGAAGCGGATGTTCCGATGAAAAAAACGCAGAACCAGCAGGCAGCTCAGGCCGCCTATGATCAGGTGATAAAAGTTTGAAAGGGAAAAATCCATGTCAGTGAAAAAACGCAGTGAGATGGCGGTCCGATATGAATTTAAATCATACCGGGATATCACGCCGATGCACGTTTCCACAGGCAATATGCTTTACAACAAGACCGGAAGCTGGCGTTTTATCAAACCTGTTTATGAAGACAAGACACCAGCCTGCCAGAACGCCTGCCCCGCAGGAAACGATATCGAAGGCTGGCTCAAACTGCTCGGCAAGCGGGAATTTGAAAAAGCCTATTGGCACTTGAAACGCGAAGAACCGTTTCCGGCCATTCTCGGCCGGGTCTGCTTCAGATTCTGCGAAACCGCCTGTAACCGGGCCGGTCTGGACAGCAGCATCGGCATCCGTGAACTGGAGCGCTTTATTGGCGATCAGGCAATTTCCGGCGCGTCTTATCCGGATGTATTGCCGGATAACGGAAAACGCCTGGCGGTCATCGGCTCCGGCCCCGCCGGGATGTCCGCCGCCTACTTTGCCAGATATCTCGGATTCGCTGTAACCATTTTCGATAAGGAAGACCTGCCGGGAGGTATTCTCCGGCTGGGCATTCCGGCATACCGCTTGCCGCGGGAAGTGGTTGCCGCGGAATTTGACGGACTTGTCCGCATGGGTGTCGAGATGAAACTGCATACGGAAATCGGCCGCGATATCTCCATGGAAGACATTGTATCGACCTTCGACTATGTGTTTCTGGCTACCGGCGCACACCAGAGCCTTTCCCTGGATATGGCTGAGAGCAGCGGCTGTGGCCGGATCATGAGTGGATTATCCCTGCTTCAGCGGGTTGCACGGGGGGAATCTCCCGAACTGGGCCAGCGGGTTGTTGTCATCGGCGGCGGCAATACGGCTGTTGATGCCGCCCGCACCGCCATTCGTCTGGGGTCGCAGGTAACCGTCCTGTACCGCCGCTCCGAATCTGAAATGCCGGCTCATCCCGAAGATGTCCGGGAAGCGTGCGAAGAAGGCGTCGTATTTCGTTTCCTGGCGGCGCCGGAGCATATCTGTCTGCTTCCGGATGCGACCATTGAAAAACTGGTATGCTGCGAAATGACGCCGGGACCTCTGGATGCGACAGGACGCTGCACGCCTGTCCGAAAAGAAGGGATGACATTTGACGTTCCCGCCGATACGCTGGTGACAGCTATCGGAGAAGCTCCGGCGCTGGATTATCTGCAATCGTTTATGCTGAATACCGCCAGCAGCTTCATTGAAACGCAGGCCGATTTATCCGTTGCTTGCCGCCTCCCCGGAAAGGCGAAGGTTTTTGCCGGAGGAGACGCAGGCCAAACGCCGCGAACGGTTGTCCATGCCGTGGCGTCCGGTAAGCGGGCAGCTATTGCCATGGACTGTGACCGAAAAGGCCTCGACGCCGCCAATGTGTTCCAGCAAATTCAGGTGGGCGATGGAAGTGCAATCAGTTTTTCGCGTTATATGAGCTGGCTGCCGGTCAATCCGGTGCCGCGGAACGATCAGTGCGTGGTGGACCGCCGGAAAATCGTTTATGATTATTTTATCAAGGCGCCTGGACTCCGAAAGGTAATTCAGCCCGGCGAGCTGAGAAAAACCGCTTTTACGCCCTACCAGCCATCTCTGACGCCGGATGAAGCGCTGACCGAAGCCGCACGATGCATGCACTGCGGACGGTGTACGGAATGCGACAACTGTCTGATTTTCTGCCCGGATGTCTCGATTCTCGATCAGACGCGGGATTCCTTCGGATACGCCATTGATTACGACTACTGCAAGGGATGCGGTATCTGCTTTGCGGAATGTCCACGTAACGCCATCAGCATGATCGAAGAGTGACAGCTTCGTCAAATGTCGGCATGCTGCCTTGTCTGCAACCATTTGACGAAGCTGTCTAAAATCGACTTCTTGTGACGGGTTTACGATAAATTCTACACCAACAGGATATTTGTTCCTGAGGAGGAATCATTGAAGAAGGCAATTAAAGGCAACCATGCGGTTTCTCATGGGGTAAGGCTGAGCCGGGTCGGGGTCATATCGGCCTATCCCATCACGCCGCAAACCACCATTGTGGAAGAATTGTCCGAAATGTGCGCCCGCGGGGAGATAAGCGCCCGTTTTATCAAAGTTGAAAGCGAGCATTCCGCCATGGCGTCTCTGATCGGCGCAGCCACCGCCGGTGCGCGGACATTTACGGCATCCAGCGGGAACGGCCTGCTTCTGATGCACGAGGTGCTGCACTGGACCGCCGGCGCCCGCCTTCCCATTGTCATGGCGGATGTCAACCGGGCCGTCAGTGGTGTATGGAATATCTGGGCGGAGCAGACCGATTCGCTGGCCCAGCGGGACACGGGCTGGATTCAGATATACTGCGAATCCAGCCAGGAACTTCTGGACGGCGTTCTGATGGCCTACCGGCTGGCGGAAAAAGTGATGCTGCCGGTCATGATCGCGTATGACGCATTTTTTCTGAGCCATACGACAGAAATCGTGGATATTCCCGATGCAGATGTCGTCGATCGCTTTCTTCCCCCATATGAACCTCCGGTACAACTGAATTTTGACGATCCCCGGATGTTCGGCGGTTTTTTTTCGACGGATTATTTCTATGAGCACCGCTACACCGTGCAGCAGGCGTCCCAGGAAGCCCTGAATGTCTATCCGGAGGTCTGCCGGGAATTCAACGCCCATTTTGGCCGGAGCTACGACTTGGTCGAAACCTGGCTTACGGACGACGCGGATACCATTCTGGTGACGGCCGGCGCCATCACTTCCGTTTCCCGGATTGTCATCGAGCGGTTACGAAGTCAGGGCGAAAAGGTGGGACTGATGAAACTGCGCATGTTCAGACCCATCCCCGTTGAATGCTGGCGCAAAGTTCTGGGGAACGCCTCCCGGGTTGTGGTTATTGACCGCAACCTGTCGGTGGGCGTCGGCGGCGTGTTCGCTGCGGAAATCCGCTCCGCGCTCTACGCATCGGATCGCCATCCTCCCGTGTATTCGGCGATTGCAGGACTGGGCGGCAGAGACGTAACGCCGGAAGACGTGGAAGGCATCCTGCATTCCATGAAGGTCGATGACCCATCACCCGACATCCCCCTGTACTGGGGACTGAAACGATAGAGGCTGAACATGCAACGAAAAATCGCTATACCTCGTGAACTGCTGGTAGATGAAGAACTGATGCTGCCGGGAATGACCTCATGCCAGGGGTGCGCTGCGCCCATATCCATGAAAATTGCGCTGAAAGCACTGGGAAACCGGACGGTCATTGTATTTCCGGCCTGCTGTTTCTGCGTGTTTCAGGGCGGATATCCCTATTCGAATCTGAAGGTTCCGGTCATTCATTGTCCGTTTGAAACCTCGGCGGTGGTGGCCTCCGGGGCGGCGGCGGCTCTGGATGTCCGCGGAGAAAAGGATACGACCGTCATGGTCTGGGCCGGAGACGGCGGCACCTTCGATATCGGCATCCAGGCGCTTTCCGGCGCTGCGGAACGCAACGACAATATCCTGTTTGTCTGCTACGACAACGAAGCTTACATGAATACCGGCATTCAGCGTTCCAGCGCCACCCCCATGGGGGCATGGACCACCACCACCCCGGCCGGATCACTCAAGTCGGAACCTAAAAAAGACATCGAACAGATCATGCTGGCCCATCACATCGCCTACATGGCGACCGCATCGCCGGCATATCCGGATGATCTGTACCGGAAATTTCAAAAAGCCCGTCAGATTACCGGTATGAAATTCATTCATTTGCTGTCCGCCTGTCCTCCCGGCTGGCGTATCGATCCGGCCGATTCGGTACGGACCATGCGGCTGGCGACCCAGTCCCGTGTGTTTCCGATCTATGAGGTGACAAAGCAGACAGGCGCCGCTCCGGGCGAAGACACATGGGAATATGACATTACCGTCATTCCGGAAAAAGAGGTTCCTGTCTCGGATTATCTGAAATCTCAGGGACGCTTCCGGCTGATGACCGATGACATGGTAATGAAAATTCAGAAACAGGCCGACCGCAAATGGCGCGATCTTGTCGAAAAACGAGACGCCACCCGGCTGTCCGGTGTCTGATCATTCTATTGCAACTGTTCACTTTCTTCCTCTCTGAAACACGATCGGAGAAATGAGGTCGGACGCTCATGTTTCATACCGCCGGAAAGATATTCGGAGGACTTCATGTACAAGGGCAGAACCCTGTGTGTGGTAATTCCGGTTTTCAATGAATCCTCACAGATCGAAAAGGTCATTGAATCCCTGCCGGACTATGTGGACAGAATCGTTGTGGTGGATGACGCCAGCACGGACGATACCGGAGACAGGATTTTCCGCTGTCAGGCTGTCTATCCTCATCTGGTGGCACTGAGGCATGACGTCAATCAGGGATGCGGGGGAGCCCTTGCGACCGGATATCTGTGGGCGGCGGAAAACAGGATGGACATTGTCGTGCGCATGGACGGCGACGGCCAGATGAATCCGGACGATTTGCCGGCCCTCTTGGATCCGGTTGCCGATGGCATCGCGGATTACGCCAAGGGGAATCGTCTGGTAACCGGAGAAGCGTATCGCAGGATGCCCAAAATCCGGTATTTCGGAAACGCATTTTTGTCACTGATGACAAAAATAGCGTCCGGATACTGGCATGTGGCGGATTTTCAGTCTGGATACACCGCAATGAACGCTGCGGTGCTTCACACCATCGACTGGAGGCGCATGTACAGACGCTACGGACAGCCCAACGATTTGATGGTGCGTCTGAATGTCTATAATTTCCGGGTGGCGGATATACCCGTAGAGCCGGTGTATCATGTCGGCGAACGTTCGGGTATCCGGCTTCAATCGGTTATATTCACCATCAGTTGGCTTCTCGTGCGCATGTTTTTATGGCGCATGAAGGAAAAATATATCATCCGGGATTTCCATCCGTTGATCTTTTTCTACATACTCGGAGGGCTGTTTGCCGCAGCAACGGTGGTGCTGTCAACGCGACTTGCATATTGTAAATTGACAAACGGTTTTTTCCCTCCGACCAGCTCTCTGGCTGCCATGTTTTCTTTCATGAGCTCCAGCCTGTTCACCCTCTTTGCCATGTGGTTCGACATGGAAGCCAACAAGGATTTAAAGTGCGGATCATTTCATATCCGGCAAAAACCGGAAAAGCGTGAAAACAGGCCCGATGTCATTTCGCAGCAGCCGTAGCAGAAGGTATCTGACATCCTTTGAGATATTTCAGGAATTCGGATCCGGTCGATAGTATCACTGTACTTTGTTTTCCCAAAGTTTCGCCATATACTTCAAGGGATTTGGTAAACGAATAAAACTCAGGGTCAACGCCATATGCCTGTGCATACAGTTTTGTGGCTTCGGCATCGGCCTTGCCTTTAACTTCCTGAGCGGTTCGGTATGCCTCTGAAGAGATACGCTTCAAATCTCTCTCCTTATCACCCAATATCCGTGCAGCTTCCCCCTGACCTTCAGACCGGTATTTCTCAGCGATTTGTTTACGCTCCGCGATCATCCGACCATAAACGGACTCCCTGACCTGTTCGACATAATTGATGCGCTTGATTTTGACATCCACCAGTTCAATACCAAAGGGAGACAGCTTGGGCTGAGCCTGCTCCAGAATCGCTTGCGTAATTTTGTCTCTACCGGTAGTGATCAGCGGTATCGGCTCTTTCTGAATATCTTCCAGCCCGATCTCAAAAGTGTCCAGCGCTCTGTTGGAACGCCTGACCGATTCGATAAGACGATAGGAAGTGATCAGGTTTCGGGTAGCCGGATCGATGATATCGTCCAGACGGCCCTGAGCGCTGACGGTGTTGTTGACTGTCTGGAAAAATTTGACGGGATCCACAATTTTCCAGCGGGCAAAAACGTCCACCCACAGATACGTCTTGTCCAGCGTCGGAATCTGCCCGGGGTCCCCATCCCACTGAAGGAGATTTTTAGGAAAATATGTGGCATCCTGAATCAGGGGAATCTTAAAATATAATCCCGGCGACTGTTTAGGCGCACCAATCACACGACCGAATTGGGTAATGACAACCTGTTCTGTTTCATCAACGACATAGGCCGACGAGTACAGCAGAAAAATAGCAACGATGCCTAACACAAGTGACACGACTTTATAATTCATTTCGAAGCTCCAGCGTTTTTCCCGATATTCAGAAAAGGAAGCACATTATTCAGGTCTGAATCAACCACATATTTTTCGCCGATTTTGGGGAAAATACCCGATATCATTTCAAGATAAAGCCGGCGTCTGGTAACGTCCTTCGCTTTTTCATATTCATTGCACAGAGCGGTAAATCTGCTGGCATCTCCCTTGGCCCGGTTGATGCGGTCAATCGCGTAGCCTTCCGCTGTCTTGATTGTCCGATCCGCTTCCCCGCGCGCAGCCGGGATAGCCTTGTTGTACTCTTCTTTAGCTTGATAAATCAGCTTTTCCTTTTCCTGAACCGCCTGATTGACTTCGTTGAACGATGCCTGAACGGGCTCTGGAACATTGGTTTTTTTCATCTCGATCGTGACGATATTCAGGCCGGACTCCGCATTATCCAGTTCTTTCTGAAGAATGTTTTTAGCCTCTACAGCTATTTCCTCCCGCTTGCTGATGACCTCATTGACGCTGCGGTCGCCGACGACCAGGATCATGGCCGCCTCGGACATGTCTGTAAGCAGTCGCCGGACGTCCTTGACCTTGAACAGATAGTCATAAGGGTCCTTGATACGGTATTGAACGATCCACGGCGCCAGTACGACATTCAGATCCCCGGTAAGCATCATCGCGACATTGGCGTCTTCATTACTGGAGGAAGAAAAACGTTTGCTGTCGGTCTCGCGGGTAGTGCTGAATCCGAACTCCTCCTTATAAACACGCCGGACCTTGACCTTGGTGACTTTCTCAATCCCGATAGGCAGTTTAAAATTCAGCCCCGGCTGAGTGGTACGCACATATTTACCGAAACGTTGAACCACTCCCACTTCATCCACTCCGACAGTATAGACAGTGGACGTTCCCAGAAGCACCAACAGGAGTATTATCACCAAAACAGGGCCACCTGGAAGCTTGACCGACTTCAATTTACTGGTCAGCTCATCCAGTTGCGGCAGACCGGAACCGCTCCTGCCCTGCTGCTGCTCTTTCAGTTTTTCCCAATCCCAGCTCATAACGAATTCCCAACGGTTAAAAAACGTTTATTAAATTGATGTTTTCTCAAAAAAACCACATGGCGCCGCCTGCACTGCAACAGCATAAGGGCGTCATGGCGTTTTTTTCATGCGATCCAATTGCATCAGCCCATCGGCGGCGGCGGCCTGCTGTTTATGTCCGACAGCCTTTATCCGGGATTTTTCCATGTATTGATAGGCAGTCTTAAAATCGCCCAGCCGGCCATAAGCAAGCCCTAAGCCCATATAGGCAGGAGAATATTCGGAATTCAGATCAATAGCTCGGTTGAATTCAACCATTGCTGTGTCTATTTTATTCATATTCAGAAACTGCATACCATTTTGTACGTGGCGCGGAGGCGTATCCAGCACAATTTTTTGATAAAGACTTACAGAGCCGCATGCTGATACCAGCAGCAGGACAAGAACAGCACATACGGACCGTCTGGCAATCGAACAATATTTTCCGGATGCCGTTGCTGTAATTACAAGATAATCAAGCATGACCGTCAAATTCGTATCACATGGATAGTGGCTTTGTAAATTGCCTTATGAAAAGTATGGCGCCTATACCGACACTGTCATCTTATAGTGTAAGGACAGGGGGATGTCAATATCTCTAAACACGACTGCCACTCCATCTGAGCTTGGCTTTCACAATATCGAAATACCGCTGTTCGGGAATTTTGATCATCTGAACGGGATACTGGCTTTTCTGGATTATCAGCGTGTCTGTATCATGCAGTTCCATACATGACTGACCATCGAATGTCACCAGAATGTCGGAAGATTTTTTTTCAAGGGCAATACGGATCTCTACAGAATCCGGTATGATCAGCGGACGAATGGTCAGGGTAAATGGACAAATCGGTGTCAGGATAATGCCAGGAACGGCGGGATGCACAATGGGGCCACCGGCAGCCAGACAATAGGCGGTGGACCCGGTAGGTGTGGCAATAATCAGGCCATCTGCCCGATAGGTTGTCAGATAATGATTGTCCAGAAATGTTGTGATGTTGGCCAGACGGGCCAATGCTTTTTTGTTGACGACGACATCATTTAAAACCGTTTCGGAAAAGACGGCCCGTTCTCCGCGGATAACGCTGGCAACCAGTCTCATTCGCTGCTGGGTCTTTATTTCGTTGTGGATAATTGCATTCACTGTAACGAAAAGGTTGTCTTCAGATGTCTCCGCCAGAAAGCCGACTTCTCCGAATTT
>DAIEFO010000230.1 GCA_027325475.1 Desulfobacteraceae bacterium
CAAGTTCGGATTATCTCTGGTGCTGGTATTTATCGGCGTTAAAATGCTCATTCCCGCCTATGTGCATATTTCGGTGGCATGGTCATTAGGTGTGGTGGCAGGTATCATTCTGATCTCTGTGCTGGCGTCTTTGGCTGGAACCTGGTTTCAGCAGAAGCACAGGAGGAAGTGAAGAGGTGTTCAGGCATTTTGATACAGATCAATCCCGTGTGGTCTTGATACTGGCTGTTGTCGTCCTGTGCCTTGCAATATACCGAATTTGCCAGCAGTAATAGGGGTAGGGGCTGTGAACTTTTTACGAGGCCATCAACGTTATCAGGGCTTGTTTTTATGATATTGGATCCAAACCCCATATACCGGAAAGTCATTGTCGTCTGGTACGATTCTGAAGCAGCTTGTTTTCTGACGTTGATTTTTCTGCTGGCTGTTTTTATATTTGCTTATTTGGGAATCCAAGCGGCGCTCGATACGCTGGAGTATCGAAAATATGTATGGATACCAGGAGTTGTGGCAGGGCTGACTATTGGGGTGATGGTTTCCATTACCGTTCGTCTGGTGAGACGTTTTTTACAGCAGATCGGAAAATGATGGCTTCGTCAAATTTGTTCAGGAGAAATCTCATGAATTTTGTCATTATTGGCGGCGATGCCGCAGGAATGAGTGCTGCGAGCCGTGCAAAACGAAACCAGCCTGACATTCAGGTAACGGCTATCGAAAGAACTCAGGATGTCTCTTTCAGCGCCTGCGGTATGCCTTACAACATTGCCGATTCTCGAAGACCCATGGATGACCTTATTGTTCGTTCCGTGGATGCTTTTCAGAAACAGGGTATCCGGATGCTTATGGGTCATGAAGCAATCCGGATAGATCGGGATGCCAGGATGGTGCACGGCGTCACGCTTCAAAAAGAGCCCTTTGCGATACCTTATGACAAACTCCTGATCGCCACGGGCGCTGCGCCTGTCGTTCCGGATATTTCCGGAGCAGATCTGCCGGGAGTTATGACATTGAAACATCTGGAAGATGGCAGACGCATCAAGTCTTTCATTGCCGGAAAACCCGTATCCAGGGCCATTATCGTCGGCATGGGATATATCGCCATGGAAATGTGTGAAGCGCTGCGTGAAAGAAGTATCGCTGTCACCATGGTCAAGCCCCGTTCCACTCTTTTCCCATGGATGAACGATCAGTTGTCGCAGGTTATCCATCAGGAGCTTCAATCCAACGGCGTGATCCTCCAACTGGGTTTTTCTCCGGAGCGCATCGAAAAAACAAATCGTGGGCTTAAACTCTGCAGCGTCGATACAGAGCTCGAGGCGGACATGATACTGCTTGCCATTGGGGTTAAACCCAACAGCCGCATTGCATCCGCGTCGGGTATTGAAACGGGCGTTCATGATGCCATATCCGTCGATCACAGGCTTCAGACCAGCGATCCGAGTATTTTTTCTGCCGGAGACTGCGCGGATGCCTTTCATGTGGTTACAGGGGAAAAGGTATGGATACCGCTGGCTTTACGGGCCAACCGCGGCGGATGGGCGGTTGCGGATAATATTCTCGGAAAGTCCGTTGAGCTTCCCGGTATTGCAGGCACCGCCGTTTTCAAGGTGTTTCATCTTGAGGTTGCCCGTACCGGATTAAGTCTTCAGGAATCCGTATCCGCAGGATTTTCTCCGGTGGATACGGTCATTCAAAGCCGCTCACGCGCGCATGCCCATCCGGGGTCATCCCCGATATGGGTGCACATGATTGGCGATACACGGTCCGGACGCCTTTTAGGGGTTCAGATGGTAGGCAGGGAAGGCGCTGCTCACCGGATAAATGCCGCAGCAGTGGCACTTCATACCCATATGACCGTAGAAGCATTCAGTCAATCGGATATGGCGTACGCTCCGCCGTTCGGGCCTGTCTGGGACCCGCTTTTGACGGCCGCCAATCAACTGCTGAAAAAAATGTGACGACTTCGTAAAAAGTCCGCATGCTGCGTTGTGCCGCATCCTTCGTCATTGCAGCGTACGACAAGTACGCTTCATTCCTCAGGATTTGCACGTCTTGCCTGCGAACATTTTACGAAGCCGTCTGAAATTCGACTTTTTTCGTAAAAAGTCCGCATGGCTGTGTCGGGTTCATCCCATTCGCCACAGTGTCCCTTCCGGACGATCCTCCAGAACCACATTCATGGTTTCGAGCTGTTTACGGATGTCATCGGCTTTCTGCCATTCTCTGGCTTTGCGGGCGGCTGTGCGATCTGCAATCATTTGTTCCACCCAGGCTGGGTCCACCATCGTGTCATGAATACCCAGCCGCTTACTGTCTGCTGCATATTGTTCCGTACTTTCCGAGAATATGCCGAGGATACGCCCGATACTGCGTAAATCGGCCCATGTGGCCAGAACCGCGGCTGCGGTTTCTTCGGGCATGGATGTTTCCGACGTATCCATAAAACGGTTTAACGTTCGTACGGATTCAAACACCAGGCCTATCCCTTTGGCTGTGTTCAGATCGTCATCCATGGCATCGCAGAAACGCTTCCACAGGTCGCCGGACTGCTGCGGCAATTCCGGCGGATTGACGCCGAAACGATCTTCCAGCCGGGATAACAGGGTATATATTTTATCAAGAGCGGTGCGGGACTCATCCATCGTCTTGTCGCTAAAATCAATCGGACTGCGATAATGACTGGACAAGAGGAACAACCGGACGACTTCGGGATGGCAGGATTTCAGGACATCTTTAATCAGCAGAAAATTTCCCAGAGATTTGGACATTTTCTCGGAGTTGATGTTGACAAATCCGTTGTGAACCCAATATCTCACAAATATTTTTTCAAAAACGGCTTCGGACTGGGCAATCTCGTTTTCATGATGAGGAAATGTCAGATCCTGACCGCCGCCGTGAATGTCAATGGTGTCCCCCAAAAGTGCGGAACTCATGGCCGAGCACTCGATATGCCAGCCGGGCCTGCCTTTACCCCAGGGGCTGTCCCATTCCGGCTCTCCGGGTTTTGAAGCTTTCCATAAGGCGAAATCAAAAGGATTGCGTTTTCGTACATCCACGTTCACACGCGCTCCGGCTTCCATATCATCCAGTTTTCTGCCGGAGAGTTTCCCGTATCCCGAAAACCGTTCCACCGAAAAATATACATCGCCGTCCAGGGGATAAGCATGGCCTTTATCAATCAGGGCCTGCACCAGTTTGATGATATCCGGAATATATTCGGTAGCGCGAGGCTCGAAGGTGGCGCGTTCCACTTTCAGAGCGTCCATGTCTTCATAGAATTCCCGAATGAATTTTTCGGCGATTTCCTTACAGGAGGTTCCGGTCTTCTGGGCTTTTTGAATAATCTTGTCATCGACATCCGTAAAGTTGCGGACATAAATGACCTCAAATCCTCTGGCCCGCAGATAGCGGGCCAGAACGTCAAAAAAAACGACGGAGCGGGCATGGCCGATATGACAGGCGTCATATACGGTAGGGCCGCAGACATACATTCTGACCTTGTCAGGTTCAATGGTTTCAAAAATCTCTTTTTTTCTGCTCAGGGTGTTGTACAAATAAATTGGCATGACAAAATTCCTGATTTGCATTATTTCTGATTAATCGTTACCACACATAAAGCCGCAATTCCTTCGCCTCTGCCCACCGCTCCCAAACCTTCCGATGTTGTAGCCTTGATATTGACATCGTTCGGGGAGATATGAAGAACATCGGCGATGTTCTTTTGCATGGCGTTGCGAAATGGTGATAATTTTGGAGTTTCGGCGAGCACTGTCGCGTCCACGTTCATTATCGAAAAGCCTTTGGAGGCCAGCAGGTCAAAGGTTCTTTCCAGCAGCGTTATGCTGGATATGCCTTTGTAGGCAGGATCCGTATCGGGAAAATGAAGACCGATATCACCGAGATTTGCGGCGCCTAAAAGCGCATCGCATACCGCATGCAGCAGTACGTCTGCATCCGAGTGACCCAGCAGTCCTTTTTCGTGAGGAATCTCCACCCCGCCCAGAACCAGTTTAAGACCTGGAACCAGCCTGTGAATATCATATCCGATACCGGATCTCATAAGTCTCTTTCG
>DAIEFO010000231.1 GCA_027325475.1 Desulfobacteraceae bacterium
CCTACACCGCCAGACAGCGTCCGGATGTCGATCAACCCCAGGCTCATCAGTTCTTCGGCGATTCTGGCTGTGGAAGGTTTATCGATACCGGCGTTTTGGCCGACGTCATACATGGAAATCTGTCGGGAAATATCCCCGTCGGTTTTTTGGAAAAGCGCTTTAAAGAACGCCTCGCTTGTATCTGACAATGGACTGATATCGTTCATTATAACATCACTTGTTAATTTTGTCTCTCAAAACGGAAGAACAGCGGAACGTGACTACCCGGCGCTGATCGAGCATCATGTCATCACCCGTAGCCGGATTTCGCCCCCGGCGCTGTGCTTTTTCATTTACGCAGAATTTTCCAAACCCACTGATTAGCACGTCATCGCCATTTTCTAACGCCTGTTTGATAATTTCCAGTAAGGTTTCCACCACTTCCACACTTTTTTTAGCTGGAAATCCTATGGTTTCATGAATGGTTTCAACAATCTGGGCCTTTGTGAGCGTCATAGACGAAATTCTCCTGTTACTTTATGGCTTCCGGAAAAGTTTCCTGAATTTTTGTGCCGCATTCCTTGCCTTGGCCGACAACGGAATACACCCACATTATAGAGGATTACTCGCGGCTGAAAATGGAACTTTCTACGAAGTCGTCAACTTTGATGAACTTGCCCAAAAGTCATAAACAAGCCGACATCATACAAGGTTCAAGGCTTTTTCCGAACGCTTTGTCATTCAGATTAAACGCGTTGATATCCAAAGCAAATATTCTTACTTAATACGTTGCCGGTTCTATTTTGTCAAGGAATTAAAAAAAGTTACACGTTTTTCAAATTGTTTCGAGCTTGATGGATGACGGGGAATAAACGGTCTGAAGAACCGTTGAAAAAGTGCTTTCCGGATGCCATGGAAATCTTGCACTGCAAGGTTATTGTTTCGGTTTTACCCCTTTTTTGAGCTTTCGGAAGCGATATAACAGGAACGTGTAACGTAATGTGGATGATGAGAGACTTTGTGAAAAGCCGTTGCATTTGATTGGTATGTAATTTGCTTTGATAACGAAATGGCATTGATTAAAATACCACCTGTTGAAAGGGCGGGGATGGTCCCCGCCCTCAACTGTGTTTAAGAGGAATTGTACAGAGTTATGGCAAGTATTCTGGTGTGGGGAGATGAATATGATGCCTGTATGCTTGCCAAGAGGGTACTTGATACATTGCACTACTCCGTCGTGGTTTTTACCGATTACGGTGAGGCTATCCGGTGGGTGCAAAAAGCGCAGCCAGAGATGGCGGTTATTGATTCCAAAAAAGATGGCGTTGCCATGATGATGCTGGAAGCGCTCAAAAAGTTCAATCCCGATGCTCATGTTCTTATAACGACAACGGATTCACCATCATCGGAACATGTAAAAAAAATCAAGGCATTAGGGGCCGATGTATTTTTCTCGAGGCCGATAGAAATTGGTGAACTCGAAAAGCGGGCCCAGAGAATATTTTCTCAAAAAAATCAAGTACCGGGAGGTGATGATCTCGATAAAAGTCGAATTCCGGACGACTTCGTAAAATGTTCACAGGCAAAGCGTGCAAATCCTGAGGAATGAAGCTGTTTGTCGTACGCTGCAATGACGAAGGATACAGCACGACGCGGCTGCGGACTTTTTACAAAGCCGTCAGGATTGAAGTTTTGAGTTGCAGGCCATAACAATAACGTTTCGGCAACAGGTCAACATGATATACCTGTTACAAGTCACAGTAAAGGATATGCAATGATTACAAAAAGAAATATCGTCATTATGTTGTTGTTTCTATTGGCAATGGGATCTTATTATATTTCCGCCGGTGACGCCCAGGATCCTCCAGTGGTTCCGTCTCAGTCCACTCCAGCGGCGCCGCCTGCGCCGTCCGCAGGTTTTCCGGCTCAGCCGTCCTCTGCCGTGCCCGCAGTTCCGCCGCCGCCACCAACGGTGACGCTGTCCCTTGAAAAAACGTCCGTCAATAATGGCGGTAAAATCAATGTGAAAGGGCAGGGGATTCCGGGAAAGCCGGTGTATCTCGAAGTCTGGTCCGAAAACAAGGTCAAATCCTCGTTTTTTGATTCCAAGCCGGGTAAGGATGGAAAAGCGCCCTACAAACTGTATCTGACCTATTCGATGCCGGCCAGTTATAAAATTTACATTCCTGAAAGCCAGAAAACCGTCGTGGATGTTCTCAAGAAAAAAGGCAAAGGGTGGAATTTTGCCGATGCCTTGAAAGCGCTGAATGCGGAAGATGCTTATTCGACGCCTGCTAAAATTCAGATCGATGCGTATCAGTCCACGCTGATGGCCAGTGTGGTCGGTTCCAGAGGGGCAAAGCTTCCGGCGCTGGACGAAAAGGAAAACAGAAAACATTCCATGCAGTTGGTCAAATCCCGGTTCGAAAAAGCGGCAAGGCTGTTTGTCCCGTCTCTTGACGTGAAAGCGGATGGCTCTTTCAGCGGCGTTATCACCATTCCGGAAGGCGGTTCCCCTGGTAAATACGAAGTGGTGGCTGTATCGAGCGCATTGGTGCGAAGCCAGCCGGTGACGGTTGAAAATCACATCAGCTTTCCCATGATATATCTCTCCAACGCCGGCACCAGTCTGAATATGCTCTGGCCGTTTCTACTGACGCTGGTTATCAGTATTTTCGGAGTGTTGATGGGCGCAGGGGGAGGGTTTATTTTAAATCCGCTTCTGGTATCCATCTGGCCTCTTCCGCATACTATTGTGGCAGGAACGGTAATGCCCACCGTGCTGTTTTCTCAGGCCAGCGGCATCTACAATTATTCCAAAATCAAATTTATCAGTTGGAAACTCGGCATCACAATGGGCCTTGCCATGCTGGCAGGCGGTTTTATCGGGCCGAAACTGACGGAGATGATTACCCTGTCCCAGTTCAAATTTGTGTTCGGATGGATACTCCTGGTGCTGGCTGGCCTGATGTTCTGGCAGACTACGGCGGGTTATATCGTCAAGAACAAGAAGGAGCAGGCCATTCTGTCTGAATTCAAGAAACGGGCGGAAGCTGCGGCAAAAGCGAAATAATATACCACTTTCTATAATCAGTGATAAGAGGAGTCAATACTATGGTCGTTGAATTCTGGGGTCAGGAATTTAAGGTTAATATCGTTTTCGGATGTATCGGCGCGTTTCTGCTGGCAATCGTTTCATCCATGTTTGGATTCGGTGGGGGCCCTTTCATGGTGCCGCTCATGTCTGTAGGGCTGGGACTTCCCATGTATCTGGTGGTCGGCAGTTCTCTGACGGCTATTTTTTTCAATACCATGATGGGTACCATGCGCCATTACCAGTTCGGCAATTTTGATATGACGTTTTTTCTGATCATGTTTCCTGCGGCGATCCTGGGCGGATATATCGCTCCCAAAATCGCCAAAAAAGTCAGCCCGCTAACAGTTAAACGCATTGCCAGCGCCGGTATGGTGATTCTGGCGCTCAATCTTCTGGGGCTTTACTAAGGAGACAGCGCAACGCAGCATGCGGGCTTTTCACGAAGCCGTCAATGTCAACAACATGCGGATAACGCGCCAAAGGCAGGAGAATTACGGCAAGAGATGACCGCTCCTGCCTTTGTAATGTGTATCCGCATGACTGGAGAGTTATATGATGAAAGACATATACAGTCTGTGTTTTATGTGTTCCATTCGCTGTCCCATCAAGATTCAGGTTGAGGCGGGGCAGGTGAAGTGGATCGAGGGAAATCCTTATGTTCCCGGTATGGAAGGCAGTTTGTGCCCTCGTGGAGCGGCAGGAATTTCGCTGCTTTACGATACAGAGAGAGTTCAGTCTCCTATGATTCGAACCGGCGAACGTGGGGAAGGAAAATGGCGGAAAGCCACCTGGGACGAAGCTTTGAATTATGTGGCCGATAAACTGAAACAGGTCATACAAACGCATGGTGCGCAGAGTGTGGTGCTGGGAGAGCGTACCAATCTGGCGACGCATGTCAGCAAAACATTCATGAAAGCCATCGGTTCCCCGAATCATTTTACCCACGATGCGCTCTGCAAGGGATCGGTCAACACGGC
>DAIEFO010000232.1 GCA_027325475.1 Desulfobacteraceae bacterium
ATCGCCTCGAAAAATATTTAAAATCCAGATGTTAATGAAAGAAAGCCAACATGATTATCCAATCTGCCGAATTTATTACCAGTGCTACGCAACCTTCGCAATATCCACCGGCCAGCCTGCCGGAGATTGCGTTTGCCGGTAAATCCAATGTGGGAAAATCCTCCCTCATCAACACGCTGGTCAACCGCAGACACCTCGTCAAAACCAGCACCACGCCTGGCAGAACACAGCTTATCAATTTCTTCAATGTAAACGATGCCCTGGTATTCGTGGATCTTCCGGGATACGGATACGCCAAGGTTCCGGTCGCCATCCAGAAGCGCTGGAAACCCATGGTTGAAACCTACCTGTCCGGACGCACCACCCTGAAAGCCGCGGTGCTGATGATGGATATCCGCCGGGTACCGGATGATAAAGACCGCTATCTGATTCAATGGCTGGCGCATTATCAGATTCCGGTGATTTACGTGCTGACCAAATCCGACAAGCTGACCCGCGCTCAACAGATCCGACAGTTGGCCCTGATTTCAGACACCACGGGAATTCCCCAGAATCATATCATCCCGTTTTCGGCCAAAACCCGGACAGGAAAAGAGCTGATCTGGGAAGCCATTGAAAGGATATCCCATGCCGGATGATGAACCAAAGGGTTTCAAGGCCGGATTTATCGCCATCATAGGGCCTCCAAACGTCGGGAAATCCACGCTGTTAAACCAGATGATCGGGCAGAAGATATCCATCACCTCCCAAAAGCCTCAAACCACCCGAAACCGGATTCAGGGCATTGTCAATCGTCCGGATGCGCAGCTCGTCTTCATTGATACACCCGGAATCCACAAGGCGAGCAGCTTGTTAAACACCCGAATTGTGGATACGGCGCTTTCAGTCATGGGCGATGTGGATGTGATTCTGCTGATGGTGGATGCTTCTTCTCCGGACGCGGAATCCGAAACCTTGCTGAAAAAAGCGCTTCAGCATCAGAACCGGCCCGTCATTCTGGCGCTTAATAAAATCGATATGGTATCCCGTCCGACGCTTCTGGGAATGATCGGCGAATGGTCTGCGGGATATCCGTTTCATGCGGTTGTCCCTGTCTCCGCTCGCACCGGAGAGCAGGTGAACGCCCTGCTCGACGAGCTGGTAAAAATGCTTCCGGAAGGAAAAGCGTTTTTCCCGGAAGAAAACCTGACGGATGTATCCGTCCGCTTTCTGGCCGGAGAAATCGTCCGTGAAAAAATCTTTCGTCAGACCGGAGAAGAAATTCCCTATGCGGTTGCCGTCTCCATCGACCTGTTTAAGGAAGACGAAAAAAAACCAGGGCTGACCCGGATTCATGCCACTATCCATGTGGAGCGGGATTCTCAAAAGGGGATCGTCATCGGTAAACAGGGCAGCAAGCTCAAGCGCATCGGCGAAGACGCCCGCAAAGAAATTGAAACCCTGCTGGGCTCCCGGGTATTTCTGAAGCTTTATGTCCGCGTAGAGAAAAACTGGAGCCGCGATGTTCGCTCCATGACAAAATTCGGTTACGGATGATTGCATCTTTTCATCCCTGTTTTGAAGCGGACGACAACCGCATTTGCGCAGGCAGGCTTCCAGACGCCGATGATCTTGCGCTCATCCGGTCTGCGGATGCGGTCATCCTCCCTCAGGGCTGTTCCGAAGCGCTGTACCGGATGGCCCATGATCACTGCGGCCATGTATTTCCTGATTACAACGCCAGGTTCAGTTATCCAGGCAAGTCAGGGCAGGCACGGCTTTTCCGGGAGGCCGGGGCTCTTCATCCTGAAACCATCGCCTTCGATAACCTGGATGTATATGGGCGCTATATTCAGGAACACGGTCTGCCGTTTTCATGGCCGATGGTGCTGAAGCTGGACTGGGGCGGCGAAGGAGACAATGTCCATCTGATATCGAATGCAGAGGCGCTGGAACGGGTGATAGGTCATGTGCGCGCCTGTGAAACCACCGGTCAGAAAGGTTTTCTGCTTCAGGAATATATCGCTTCCGGAAACAGATCGCTGAGGGTCGTGGTAATCCACCGCTATATGACGTCCTACTGGCGGACGCACGATCAGCCCGGAAACTTTTATGCCAGTCTGGCCGGAGGCGCGCGAATCGACAGGGATTCGTATCCTGAGATTCAGGCACTGGCGGTTCGGGCGGTCCGCATGTTCTGCGACCGGACAGGCATCAATCTGGCAGGCTTTGACCTGTTATTTTCAGAAACCGGTTCGTCATCCCCGCTGTTTCTCGAAATCAATTATTTTTTCGGCCGTCAGGGGCTCGGAGGCTCGGAAGCCTACTACACCCTGCTGGTGGCGCAGATTCGTCAATGGCTCTCGGATCAGGGGCTTTTATGACATCTTTTGAATGGAACCTGGAAAATGAGGATATCCAGCGGGAACGCCGGAAAGCCAGAGAACTTCGCGCGTCCCAGTGGTGGAAACGCCAGTGCGCCAAGGGAGTTTGCGCCTACTGCGGTCAGCCGACAGCCGCTGCAGAGCTGACGATGGATCACATCGTACCATTATCGCGCGGCGGCAAAAGCGTCAAAGGCAATGTGCGGCCTGTGTGCAAGTCCTGCAACACCGCAAAAAAACAGAAGCTTCTGATGGAATGGACGGATGGCCAGCCATGTGGATAACTCCCCGGACTCTCCAGCAACGCCTGGCGTTTTTTGTGCTGCTGCCGCTCACGGTATTGCTGCTGGGAATGGGATTTTCCGGTCTGATTTATGCGCGAAGCAAGATTTTAGACCAGTGGGGAGACGCCGCCATTCTCCGTCTTCAGCGTGCGGCGCATCAGGTGGACATGCGCCTGAACGCCCCCAAGCTCTGGCTGGACATGTATCATCAGCTTTCGAATAAACCCTATGCGCTGGAACTTCAGTCCGCGATCATTGCACGGCTGAAAGCGATGGATGGCGTCACCGGGGTCAACGTGGTCTGGAATTCGCCTTCAGGCAGCGCCGGCTCTGTTGCAGGCAATTCCGCAAAGCCGTCACAGACAGCATCGCCATCTCCCTGCCCGACAGAAGATATGGAAATGGGCGGACAATGGCACGGGGGAATGCGCAGTTCTGTCACTGTCGAGGTATCCCTGCCCCGATTCAATACCGACGGCAATGCAAAAACGGTCTCTTTTATTTCTGATATTAAAAATAACACCTGCCAGATAAGCGGACATCTTGAAGTGATCATGCGACTGGACTATCTGACTGAAGTCGTTAAATCTTTCGGATGGTGGCAAAGCAATAAAGCCTTTCTGGTGGATATGGACGGACGCATCCTGGCAACTACCACTTCTGGGAACCGTCGGCAGTTAGGTGAAACTGGCGATGTCACGGAAAAGAAAATTCTTGAAATGCTCAAAAAGGCATCCCAGGGAATTGTGTTCAGATCAAGGTTCCATCCTGCTGAAGTCAGCGGATTTTACAGACTTCAGGAAGCGCCATGGACGCTGGTGATGATTGCCCCCGGAAGTAAAATTCTGGCGCCGATCCGGACATTCCGATTCTATTATCTGCTGGTTGGCGCCGGTTTTGTTCTGCTGATCGTTCTTCTCATCCGAGTGGTCATCGGCAGAACCGTATCCGCCATCAAGGATGTGTCCGGCGCCGCCCGAAGACTGGCGATGGGCAATTTCAGCGAAGATCTGCCTGTCCGAAGCCAGGATGAGGTCGGCGAGCTGACGTCCAGTTTCAACGCAATGGCCCATCAGCTTGAAGAACGGATGCAGTTGAAAAACTCCCTGCTTTTGGCCAGAGAGATTCAGCAGAACCTCCTGCCGCAACAGAACATTACGTTTTGCCGCTTCGACATTTCCGGGAAAAGCCTGTACTGCGACGATACCGGGGGCGATTATTTTGATTTTCTTCAGTTTCCGGAAATGGGAAAAAACCGGATTGCCGTTGTCGTTGGCGATGTGGCGGATCACGGCATTTCAGCAGCGCTTCTGATGACCACCACCCGCGCCCTGCTGCGCAGCCGCATCACCCAG
>DAIEFO010000233.1 GCA_027325475.1 Desulfobacteraceae bacterium
CTCTCACGATTCACATATGAGGCAACCGTAATGATTATCGTAAAAACCCCCCTTCGGCTCAGCTTTGTCGGCGGTGGTTCGGACATTCGGGAATATTACCGGCAGAAAACCGGAAAAGTGATCTGCACCGCGATTGACAAATTTGTATATGCCATTGTTAAAGAACGCTTCGATGACATGATTTACATCAACTATTCCCGGAAAGAGTGTGTGGATAAGGTTTCGGATATCCATCACGACCTGGTGCGTGAAGCCATGAAATTGACCGGTGTGACGCATGGCGTTGAAATCACGACGCTGGCGGATATTCCTTCCAGTGGTTCCGGTCTGGGAAGTTCAAGCTCCATAACGGTAGCGCTGCTTCATGCGCTGTACGCCTACCGCAATGTTCTGGTAACCGCCGAAAGACTGGCGAGTGAAGCCTGTCATATCGAAATCAATATCCTCAAAAAACCGATTGGCAGGCAGGATCAGTATGCTGCGGCGTATGGCGGCATGAATAAATTCATTTTTCATCCCGATGACACCACCGAAAGAATCCCAGTGACAGCTACCAGCGCCGGGAAACGAAAATTTTCATCGTCCCTGCTGCTGTATTACACAGGAATTACCCGGAGTGCGGATACCATTTTGTCCCGCCAGAAAGCCGGATACGGTCATGATGACAAGGTCAGGACAATGGAACAGATGGTGGCGCTGGTGGACGATTTCACAGCCGCTATCGCCCGCGCGGATGTTCAGACCTGCGGTCAGCTCCTGGCCAGAAACTGGGAGTTGAAACAGCGCATGGCGGAAGGCATTTCTACGCCGGAAATTCAGGCCATGTACGAAACCGCCATATCAGCGGGTGCGCTGGCCGGAAAAATCGCAGGAGCTGGCGGTGGCGGTTTTCTGATACTGATTGTCCCGCGGGAACGGCAGAATCAGGTGTTCGAAGCCATGAAGGCTTATCGGGAGCTGCCGTTTATGATCGAGGAAAGCGGCAGCAAGGTCATTTTTGACGATACTTCTTATTCCAGCAAGTAAATGAGATACTCTCGTAATAAGTCGATTTTCGGACGGCTTCGTAAAATGTTCGCAGGCAAGGCGTGCAAATCCGCAAGGAATGAAGCGTACTTGTGGTACGCTGCAATGACGAAGGATGCGGCGCAAGCGCTGCATGCGGACTTTTTACGAAGCCGTCAATATTACAAGATAATGACAAGAGGATATCAACTTGAATTCACATCTGATATGGGCTGAGGTGGATACCGGCGCCATTGCCCACAATGTGCAGGAACTTCGCCGGATTACCAGCCCTTCCGCACGATTGATGGCGATTGTCAAGGCCAATGGTTACGGGCATGGCGCTGTCGAAGTCGCTGGCGCGGCTCTCAAAAACGGGGCGGACATGCTGGGCGTCGCTCGAATGGAAGAGGGACTTCAACTGCGAAATGCCGGTATCGTTGTCCCCATACTGATTCTGGGATACACGCCATTGGAACACAGTGCGATACTGGTTTCCCATGATCTGACACAGACGGTTTATACGTTTGAAGCCGCGGAAGCGATCTCTGCAGCGGCTTCATCGCTTCACAAAACCGCCAGGGTTCATATCAAAGTGGATACCGGTATGGGCAGGCTTGGGCTTCTTCCAGATATGCCGAGAATTTCACTGATGGGTAAACATCTGCCCGGCAACGCTCCGCGCATCATCGAATCTATGGCTCGACTTCCTCATGTAACGATAGAGGGAATATTTACCCATTTCCCTGCCGCCGACAGTCCGGATAAAACTGTGACGCTTCAGCAGCTCGATCGATTTCTGACGTTTATAGACAAACTCAAGGCGCATGGCGTCGAATTTTCTCTTCGCCACGCCGCCAACAGTGCGGCGCTTATCGATATTCCGGAAACACATCTGGATATGGTGCGTCCCGGCATTTCACTCTATGGGTTTTATCCGTCTGCGGCGGTATCCAGAAATCGGGTTTCCCTTAAGCCCGCCATGACGCTCAAAACACGAATCATTCAGGTCAAAAAAGTTCCAGCCGGGTTTTATGTCAGCTATGGAATGACCCACTGCACTGAAATGCAGACGACGATCGCAACCGTAGCCGCAGGATATGCGGACGGGGTTAGCCGCTTGCTGTCATCGAGGGGGCAAATGCAGGTACGGGGAAAACGCGCCCACATCGTCGGCCGGATATGTATGGATCTGGCCATGCTGGATGTCGGGCATATTCCGGACGTGCAAATCGGTGACGAGGCCATTATCTTTGGAGGGCAGGGGCCGGAGAGCATTTCCGCGGACGAAATTGCCGAGTCCATGAACACCATTCATTATGAAATCGTGACATCCCTGACATCCAGAGTGCCGCGGGTGTACTGCTGATAGAGGATGCCTCGCCGTGTTTCCGGGTCATCCCTGCTGAAAGGAAAAAAGACATGACGGATGATATGCTGACGATGGTTATAGCCACACACAATGCCGGCAAGCTTGCCGAAATCAGGGATTTGCTGAAAGATTATCCGGTACATCTGAAAAGCCTTTCGGATTTTGGTCCCATACCGCCCGTTGAGGAAGACGGCGCCACATTCGATGATAACGCCTATAAAAAAGCCGCCTTTACCGCCAGGGTGCTGGGGCTGCCCACGCTGGCGGACGACTCCGGCCTGATTGTGGAAGCTCTGGGGGGCAAGCCGGGCGTTCATTCTGCACGTTATGGCGGCGATGGACTGACCGATGCCGAACGTTACACGCTACTGCTGCGCAACATGAAAGATCAGAAAAACCGGAAGGCCGCATTTTGCTGCGTGATATCCATTGCCGTTCCCACAGGCCCCGCATTGACCTATGAAGCCCGCTGTGAAGGGCTTATCGCCGAATCCGCTTCCGGAGAAAACGGGTTTGGGTATGACCCGGTTTTTTTCTATCCGCCGGCGAACCAAACCTTTGCCGAAATGAGCGTTTCGGAAAAAAGTCTTGTCAGCCACCGTGGTAAGGCGCTGAAGGACGTGCAGAAGGAATTTGATAACGTCATCCGCTGGATACAGCAGCAGATGCCGGCTCAGGAAAAGTTCAAATGTGAAGGAGCCATACCGTGTTAGAAGAACTGATCCGAAAAAACAGGACGTGCCGCCGGTTCATTCAGAGCAGCTCTATAGATTTGAACACACTGAACGAACTGGTCAATCTGGCCAGACTGTCGGGGTCGGCAGCCAATTTACAGCCGTTGAAATATATTGTTTCCTGCGCGCCGGGGAAAAATGCCGAGATTTTTGCCTGCCTGGCATGGGCGGCCTACCTGAAAGACTGGCCCGGCCCTCAGGAAGGAGAGCGGCCTGCCGGCTATATTGTCATTTTGGGAGATACGACCATTTCCCAGGATTTAGGGTGTGATTACGGCATCGCCTGTCAGAGCATGCTGCTGAGGGCCAGGGAAAAAGATATGGCCGGTTGTATGCTGGGGGCCGTGAACCGGGATGCGCTCCGGAAAGTTCTCGATATCGATTCACGATACCGGATACTTCTGGTGCTGGCGCTGGGCTATCCCCGCGAGGAAGTCGTCATCGAGGCTGTCGGCGCGGACGGCAACATCCGTTACTGGAGAGATGATCGCGGTGTTCATCACGTTCCCAAAAGGAGTCTTTCGGACATCGTCATCGGCTCGTATCACTGAAAAACCTTAAAACCCTAACACCTTGACGCTCTTATAAAAAAAGGATGCAGCGCAACGCAGCATCCAGACTTTTTACGAAGTCGTCAAAACACTTAAAACTATTCTGTGGAGACCAACATGGTTCTGAAACACCAGGGAGTTGACATCGTCCTGGAAATCGGCGGCATTATAAGCCTCGAAGCCGCATGGCGACTTTTTGAAACCAAAATGGATGCTGTCAGTCTTGCCAGAATCCGGACGATTCAGAATCCGGCCGCTCTTTTGAAAATCGCCAATGCTGTTGCCATGTGCTGTCCGGATGCCGTTTTTGTTCATACGG
>DAIEFO010000234.1 GCA_027325475.1 Desulfobacteraceae bacterium
TTTTGCATCAATCCGCCGAATCCGCAGCACTCCGTTTCAGCATGGTTCAGCGAGAGTTCCTGGGCGGTGATTCCCGCGTCTGCAAGCAGCCGGCGCACGCAAGACTGCATGTCAGTATCAAAACGGGTCGTACAGGGATCGTGAATGGCCAGCGAACCGGAAATGCCGGTCGTTATGGCGGACGGTGGGTTCTTTTCAAGTGTGGACCAGACAGAAATCGCCGGAATCATGGGAAGATGGTCAGAAAAGATGCGCATACAGGTGGAACAGGCCAGAATCATGACAGGATGTCCCAGGTTTGCCCACTGCGTCTTTATATGCGCCAGATGCGTTTCAAACAGCTCTTTGTTGCCCGCCCAGTGGGCCGGAGCGGCGCAACACCCCAGCATCAATCCGATGCCTCCGGTCTCTTCGGCGGATAAGGCTGAACGAAGATGGGCGTACAGCGCATCCACCTGTTCCGGCGCCGATGCGCAAAGCTGACATCCCGGAAAGAACATGTACGCACTGGTTTCATATCCCGCTTGATGTCTGGCCATCGCAAAGAGATCACTTTGACTGAACGCCATATCCAGCAGCGCGAATTCATGGGCGGACGCCGGCATTTTCCCGGTTTTTACCTGTGTCTGACGAGCTTGCAGGCAGATGTCCTGCATGGGAAATCGGTTAGGGCAGACTTGCTCGCAAAGCCCGCACAAACTGCATGAATTGATGAGCCTGTTGGCCTTGTGTTCCCCCATGACAATGGACAGATTGTTGTAAATTTCTCTGGCGTATTTTTTGGGATATCCCCTGAATTGCTCCAGATAGGTGCAAACCCCAACGCATGCCATACATTCACACTGCAAACAACGTCCGGCTTCGGTCAGAGCTTCGGAGTGGGAAAAGCCACTGCCCGGATCCGACATGACAACGGCGGGAAGCGGCGGCGCATTCGCTGTACTCGTGAAAAGCCGTGTTTCGAACGGTCCTTCCCTGTCCCGGCCCGCAGAGATGGAAACATTTTGCAAAAATCGGTCTATGGATGTGGCGGCCCAGCGGCCTTGAGCCGCCCGCCAGACGGGTGAATCCGTTTGGCCGCCGGCAAAAAGCCCCGTCCGGTCGGTTTGTCCGCTTTTGCCATCCACCCGGATTTTGCCGCAGGCGTCGCGTTCAAGGTCCCAGCCGTCACCGCTGACGACGTCCAGCCCCAGGAACGTGGCATTAAACGAACTCCGGCATTTTTCAGAAATGCTGTGGGGGTCTGGATTGCAACCGAGTTCGAACGTTATGCCCAATTGGATAAGAATGGCGGCTTCCTGCTCGATGACTTCAGGCGGCAGCCGATGCGGATAACGCCGGCGCAGATTCGCTCCGATCTCGTCCCCGGTTTCAAATATGGTAACGGTATAGCCTTTGCGCGCCAGATCCCAGGCCGCGGTCAGACCGCTCACCCCACTGCCGATGACCGCCACCGTTTTTCCTTTGGCCGGCAGCGGCATAATGCGCATCGCTGGCGGGGGAAACTGTACGCAGGCGCGTTCCAGTGCGCCGATACATACGGCGGTATCAATTTCCGTTCGTTTGCACCGTTTTTCACAGGGCGCGTCGCAGATGCGGCCCAGAATACCAGGAAGCGGCATGAATTTCCGCAATACCTTCCCGGCGTCTTCCCACCTGTCCTGCTGAATGTGCTTCAAAAAAGTCCGCACATCCACATGCAGCGGACAGGCGGCGGTACACCAGGGCGGTTCTTCCTGGATACAGCGAAATTCGAGTTCTTTTAATGCCGGTTGATCCATGCGCCTCCTTTCTCAAACCGAAAAGGCGAACCCCCGCCCCCGGGATCCGCCTTTTGGGTGGAGGACTTCAGACGATGAAACATCAGGTGATTTCTACCAAATAACACCCTGTATATATTTCCCTCTTGAGGGGGGCAGAGGGGTGTTCCTTTTCAAGCGGCGCATTCTCTATGTTGGAAATCACCCAAAAACGCAGGAGCATTCCCCGCGATGTAGATTACGCTTTTTTCAGTGCGGTCAGCACTTTTTCCGGAAGCGCCGGCAGACTGCGGATCCTGACACCGGTGGCGTTCGCGATGGCGTTGATGACCGCTACATGGCTGGAGGTCAGCGGCAATTCGCCGACGCCCGCCGCACCGAAAGGCCCATCCGGACGCGGGGTTTCCACATAGTGAATGTCAATTCTGTCCGGAATGTCTTTGGCGTAAGGGATACCGCATGCAACGAGGGTCGTGTGCTTTTTCAGATCCTCGAAGTCTTCGGACAGCGCCAGCCCAATCCCCTGAGCCACGCCACCGTAAATCTGCCCATCAACCGCCAGACGGCTGTTGATCTTGCCGATATCGGCAATGACCGTGTAGCCTTCCACTTTGGTTTTGCCGGTCTGGGTATCAACTGCCACCTCCGCCATGAAAAGGCCGTACATGTATGTCGAGAACGGCGACCCTTGAGCAGTTTCCATGTCGCAGGCCGTACACATGGACGCTGTCCAGTTTCCGGAATAGCTTACCGGGATATTCTCGGCCTTCATCTCGTCGTAGGTGCGGTAGGCGCCGTCCGGTTTTTTCATGGCGTTGATCAGCATCATGCAGCCATTGATGATGGCGTTGCCCGTGACCACCTGCTGACGGCTGCCGCCCGATGGGCCGCTGTTCGGCGTTATGGCCGTATCGTTCATGATCAGATGAATCTGATCCGGACGCAGCCCCAGGGGGCGCAGCGCTTTGTGCGCGGTTCCCAGAGACCCGATATCCGCGCCCTGGCCGTGATCTTCCCAGGAATTGTACAGTGATACGGAATTGTCCGGGTTGAGTTCCAACCGGACCGAAGAACTATCCGCCCCATCGAGTCCGCACCCATAGATGCCCAGAGAAATGCCCACCCCTTTTTTGATGGCGGAGGTGGATTCCCTGGCCGCTTTTTCCTTAGCCGCTTTGTACAATGGACGCAGTTTGCTCACCATTTCCTGAAGGCTGTACACTTCCGGCGCCTGGCCGTTCGGGGTGGTATCGCCATTTTTATAAACGTTGAGCGCGCGCAATTCCAGCGGATCCATTCCCATTTTAAGCGCCAGTTCGTCAATCAGGCTCTCGCTGGCCAGAAAGCTCTGGGGGGAGCCATACGCGCGGAAGGCGGACCCCCATCCATGGTTGGTGGCCACGGTGCGTCCCATGCCGCGGATATTGGGGATTCCATAACCAGCACCGATAAACTGGGCGCCACGCATGGTCAGCAAATCGCCAAATTCGGAATACGGCCCGTGATCCACGGTCCAGTCGCTCTCCATGGCCACGATCTTTCCCTGAGCGTCCGCGCCGTATTTGAGCTTCATCCAGAAAGGTGAACGTTTACCTGTATAAGTGATGTGCTGATAATAGTTGTAGCGTAAATAAACGGGCCGGTTGGCGGCCATGCAGGCAACTCCCAGCAATGCTTCCATGGTGGGACTGAATTTATATCCGAAAGTGCCGCCGGTGGGGTTTTGAACCAGCCGCAGTTTTTCGGGTTCAATCCCCAAACCCGGCGCGATCATGGCATGGTGCAGATGGATGGCGATACTCTTGGAATGAATGGTCAGACGGCCTTCATCATCCATATAGGCACAGCCCACATCCGGTTCCATGGTCAGGTGCGGCTGTCTCTGGAGGTAATACTCGCCTTCCACCATGTGGGCGGATGAGGTCATCAACGGCGCGGTGTCTGCGCCCTTCTTGATGGGAATTTCATAATACACGTTTGGCGTACCGGGATGAATCTCGATGGCGTCATCGGCCATGGCCGCCGGTGCGCTCAGGTATGGGGGAAGTTCTTCGATATCCACCTTGACTTTTTCAGCAGCGGCCTGCGCCTGCGCCGGGGTTTCGGCCTGCGCCACTAGCGGACCGGCGCGGCCGCAGCTGACCTACGTGAACCGGCTGCATGTCGCCGAGGCGGCGGCGGCGGCGGGCAACGCGGGGCTGGCGGCGACGATGT
>DAIEFO010000235.1 GCA_027325475.1 Desulfobacteraceae bacterium
CGGTAAAAACATATCGATCGAATTTATTATCAATGAAAACGACAGCGAAAATATCTCTCTTTTACCGGAAGAGATAATCAGTAAAGGGCTGCCAGATCAAATCGATGTAAAAAACAGTCCCAACGATATCTCTTTTACCCCACTTAATTACAAATATACTTTTGATCTTTTTGTAAGCGGAACGGGTAATCAATTTGCCCATGCTGCTGCCATGGCCGTTGCAAACAACCCGGCCGACACCTACAATCCCCTGTTCATATACGGTGGCGTGGGCCTTGGAAAGAGTCACCTGCTTAATGCCATTGGGCATACTATTCGTATGACATCTCCAGAATTAAATGTTTGCTATTGTTCTGCTGAAAAATTTATGTATGAAATGGTCAATGCCCTTCGCCAAAAGAAGATGGAACTTTTTCGCTCCCGTTTTAGAACTATCGATGTGCTACTGGTTGATGATATTCAATTTATTTCTGGTAAGGTTGGTACACAGGAAGAGTTTTTTCATACATTTAATGCACTCTATGATATGCATAAACAGATAGTTATCACATCAGATAAATTTCCACGAGAAATATCCGATCTGGAAGAACGCTTACGATCACGCTTTGAATGGGGCTTGATCGCAGATATCCAGCCTCCTGATGTGGAAACAAAAATTGCTATCCTCAAGAAAAAATCAGAGATAACCAACATACGTCTCCCAGATGATGTCACCTATTTTCTTGCCTCGAGTGATACTAAAAATATTAGAGAACTTGAGGGCATGCTTATACGCTTGGGTGCATTCAGTAGCTTACAAAATATACCAATCACGCTTGATATGGCCCGAGAAAGCCTTAAAGATATTCTCGGTGATCGGCGTAAAGATATTACGGTGGAATTGATCCAAAAAGCGACAGCCGATTATTTTGGATTAAAAATATCCGATTTAAAATCTGACAAACGACTAAAAAATCTGGTTCAGGCACGTCAGATTGCCATCTGGATATGTCGCGACATGACAAAGGCCTCTTACCCAGATATAGGAATGCGATTTGGTGGGAAAGACCATTCCACTGTTATTTATGCTGCCAAAAAAATTGACAAAGCGCTGAAGGAAGACGTTAAAATAGCCAGAATTATTGATGAAATTAAAAATGTTCTCCTCAAATAGTAATATCCTGTGGGAATCCATGTTGATAAGTAATCATAACAAGACGGCTGTTGATAACATGGCACTTTGACAAAAAATCATCAACACCCATAAAAGTTAAATTACCACGTGAAATACGTATGTTAAAAGGTTATCACCAGTTTACTGCCCCCTATAATAACAACAAGCTTTTTAAATTAAATATAAAATCAATTCTTGTAAGGAGTGACACATGGAATTCATAATCGATAAGGAACTATTCCTTAAATCGCTACAGAAGATCCAAGGTATCGTAGAAAAACGGACCTCAATGCCTATCCTTTCGAACGTTCTTATAGAAGCAGCTGAATCGTCGATATATATTACGGCCACTGATCTCGAAGTCGGTATGAAAAGCACCTATCCGGCCGAGATCACATCAACAGGAAAGATTACGGTTGGTGCGAAGAAACTGTATGAAATTGTAAAAGAACTTCCCAACCAGAAAATAACCTTTTCAACTAAAGACAATGACTGGGTAGAAATTACATGTGGCAAGGTTCAATTTAACATCGTTGGGCTTTCACCAGAGGAATTTCCTTATTTTCCTGCCGTTAAGGAAGAGAGCCTCTTTGAAATCGAAAGCTCGCAACTGAAAAGTATGATCGAGAAAACCTTCTACGCCATCTGTAATGATGAAACGAAATATAATTTGAATGGACTGTTTACAAAGGTTGAAATCGCTCAAAACGGCGAGCAGATACTCAAGATGGTTGCTACGGATGGCCACCGTCTTTCTATTTCCAGTAGTGCTTTCAAGGGAACAGCCGGTGCTGAGCTTCTCAAAGGTGTCATTTTGCCTAAGAAGGGCATTTTTGAGATGAAAAAAATTGCTGAAGAAGAAGGCGGGAACCTGATGTTCGGGTTCATGGATAACAGCGCTGTTATCAAACGTGGGGATTCCTACATGGTAATGCGGTTGGTTGATGGCGATTTCCCTGACTACAACAGGGTTATCCCTGCCGCAAATGACAGAATAATCACGGTAAATAAAGAAGATTTTACTCATTCGGTACGCAGAATGGCTATTCTCTCCAGTGAAAAATTCAAAGGCATCATGCTGGAAATATCCGCTTCAAGCATAAAAATTTCTTCCAGCAATCCAGAACTGGGTGATGCTCGAGAGGATATCGACGTATCCTATGGCGGAGAACCTATTGCGGTACGATTCAACGCCCGTTATCTTCTGGACGTACTAGCTGTGGCAGAGACTGAAAATGTCGATATGAAGTTCAGGGACGAACTATCTCCCTCGATCATTGTTCCCAGCGCGTCGGACAGTTTTCTGGCCGTTATCATGCCAATGAGGCTGTAAAATAACAGATGCTACTCAAACATCTGGTGGTATCAAACTTCAGAAATATCGAGATGATTCGGGTCGTCCCGGGCAAGCAATTCAACCTGCTGTACGGGTTCAACGGCCAAGGAAAAACAAATTTACTGGAAACAATTTATCTGCTGGGAAACCCGCGCTCCTTCAGGAATTCACGTCTGGCCGAGTTTATCAGGCATGGACAAACTCAGGCAGTGGTGTGTGGAGAAGTGGCATCCGGCGGTACGGTCAGTCAAATCAGATTGACGCTTGAAACGGCCGGCCGGCGGATGGAAATAGATCAAAAGGGTATACAGCGCGCATCGGACCTGCATGGTAAATTGACGGCGGTCGTTTTTTCGCCCGACGACACCGGCATGGTCAAATCGGGTCCTGAAGCCAGGCGCCGTTACCTGGACCGGGCTGTTTATACCGGCGATATCTTTTATTTACACTGCTGGCATGATTACCACCGGATTCTCAAACAGCGCAACCATCTGTTAAAATGCCCCGATAAGAGCGGGCTCGATGTCTGGACTGAAAATCTGGCCGTTGCAGGAGCCGAAGTAATCGAACGGCGTCTGCGCTACGTGGCGTTGCTTGATACGCAATTACAGCAGTACTACGCCACAATTTCCGGCGGCGGTGAAACAGCAGGGATCAGCTATCAGCCCGAAGGGGTACACACAACGGACCGGGACAGCATCTGCGAAGAGTTGCTGCAACTGTTCCAGCGTCATGCTAAAAGTGACGAACGTTATGGCACCACCACAGCCGGACCGCACCGGGATGATCTCACGCTCTGTCTTGATTCACGGCCGCTGAAAGCCTTCGGTTCACAAGGTCAGCAAAAAAGTTTTGTACTGGCACTGAAAATGGCGGAGATGGAAAATCTTCAGACCATCTTTGGCGAACCGCCACTGTTGCTGCTTGACGATATGAGTTCGGAACTGGATGCGCAGCGAAACAGCAACCTGATGGATTTTCTCACATCCCGGGATATCCAGGTTTTTATTACCACAACAGAACCATCTTCGGCCTTACTGGCTACAGCAGCACACTGTTCCGTATTCCGTGTGGAAAACGGCAATCTGACGTCTGAGGGAAACGAAACGCATGAGTGAACAAGAAAACATGGCGCACAGCGCCGAGGAATACGGCGCGGACAATATCAAGGTTCTGGAGGGTCTTGCCGCAGTACGCAAACGGCCGGCCATGTACATCGGCTCAACCTCCAGCGCCGGTCTGCACCATCTGGTGTACGAGATCGTCGATAACTCCATAGACGAGGCCCTGGCCGGGCATTGCGACAGCGTCGATGTCACCATCAATACCGATGGCTCGATAACGGTCGTCGACAATGGCCGCGGCATCCCGACCGATGTCATGGCCAGCGAGGGAAAATCGGCGGCCGAGGTCGTCCTGACCGTGTTGCATGCCGGCGGCAAGTTTGATAACGACTCTTACAAGGTCTCCGGCG
>DAIEFO010000236.1 GCA_027325475.1 Desulfobacteraceae bacterium
GGTACGCCGCAACGACGAAGGATGCAGCGCAACGCAGCATCCGGACTTTTTACGAAGCCGTCAAACATAGGAAGTCAGGAAATCAAGAGTCGGTTTAAAATCAAGTTTTTTCTGTAACCGTCAAATGTTGAACGATCAGCGCATCAATCAGCCGGGGCAGCGGCATGGGTGTCAAGCCTGCGATATCCACGTTTTCCTGAGAGAGCGGAATCAGAATTTTCCGGGCCGAGCAGCCCGCGATTGCTGCGGCGATTCCGGGCGAAACCTCTCCCATCATGGCGTGCGCCAGGACAATACTGAGCGGACCGACAATGACATCCACCCGCTGAACGGTCTGTACGATAGCATTTTCGCCAGTGGCGCCCCGGTTGGCCCTGGCTTTCAGCATCTGGGATGTAGCGATGGCATTGGTGCCCAGCGCAATGATCTCAACAGACTCCTCGAAGGTTTCTTTCAGTTTTTTGATAATGGCGCTGCCGATGCCGCCGCCCTGGCCATCTATGACACAGATACGTTTCATGAACCCTACTCCGTGTTCAGAGTTTCGATGTTTTGATGCGTTTTTGCCGCTCACGTTTTGAAAGACGTCTGGAAGGCCCTTTTTTGCGGGTGGTTGGAATCCAGCCGCTGTTTTCATCTGCAGGCGCATCCTCGTCTGGCTGAAAGGCCATCATGAGTTTATATTCAAATACCGGCGAATCTATCGTCACGCATCCAAAGCCTGCGGCATACCGGGCGATATCGCGGTCGGAAGATACCACAACGGCCTTATCTTTTTCCACTGACGCCATCCGCTTGATCACCGCATCCGCAAGTTCTCCGTACCGTGAAAATATAACATTGACGCCGCGAATACAATCCCTCGGCGGACGGTCGCAGGCAGCTTCGGAACCATCGAACACCACGGTAATCCTGTGAGGTCTGACGCTGCGGTAAGCCGCCAGCATGTCTATGAGGGCATCCCTGCCGGCCTGGAGGGTTCGCCGCTCGAACCTGCCCAGCCGATCAGACTGACGAATCAGGTTGTAGCCGTCAATGATGATGTGGACTGACACCCTCCGCGCCGTCTCTCAGGATTTTTTCAGCAGGGCGATGAGTCGGTTCAGATCGTCACTGGTATAAAATTCGATTAGCACCTTGCCTTTTTCGCCTTTACGTGTGATTTGCACCCGTGTTCCAAAATTCAGGGAAAGCTCATCGGCCAGACGGTTCAGATAAATGTCGTCGGATGAAGGCAGTGGTGTTTCTTCTTCCGGTTTTTGCGCTTTGAGACGCTTGATCAGATTTTCGGTTTCACGAACAGAAAGCCCCTTGGTGATAACAGCCCTCCAGGCGGCGTTCTGCTGCGCTGCAGTATCAGCGGCCAGAAGCGCCCGCGCGTGGCCCATGCTGATTTGCTCGTCCAGGATACTGGCCTTGATCGGTTCAGGAAGCTGGCGCAGTCTTAAAAAATTGGCAATGGCGGGGCGGCTTTTTCCCACACGCGCCGCAACTTCTTCCTGCGTCAGACCGAATTCGGTCATCAGCCGGTGATACGCCTCTGCTTCTTCGAGCGCATTGAGGTCTTCCCGCTGGATATTTTCGATGATCGAAAGCTCCAGAAGCTGGGCATCCGGCACATCTCTGACAATCACGGGGACATGGCTCAGCCCGGCCATTTTGGCGGCCCGAAGACGCCTTTCACCGGCAACGAGTTCAAACCCCGTCTCCGCCCTGCGGACGATCAGAGGCTGAAGCACGCCCTGTTCTTTAATAGAACGGCTGAGTTCCTCCAGCTCTTCCGGCTTGAAACGCATCCGAGGCTGAAAGGAATTGGGGCGAATCTGATGGACATCGCAGGAGAGATACTCGCCATCTTCCGTATCGGAAAATGCCATTTCCGGAATCAGGGCCTCGATACCTCTTCCTAACGCCATTTTCTTCCGCTTTGCAGGGAACGGTTCATCGCAAGGTGTGTTGGTTGTCATGAATTACTTTTCTGAATGTCTATACATCAAAAAATTTGAATAAGAGAAATCGTTTTGGGAGAGTTACAGGCGTCTATGACATCATCAGAACTTCTTTGGCCAGTTCCATATAGCTAAGGGATCCAGGAGACGAGGGATCATATACGACCACGGGCTTCCCGAAACTGGGCGCCTCTCCCAGACGGACATTGCGAGGAATAACCGTTTTAAACACCAGCTCCTTAAAGTATTTTCTGGCTTCATCCATCACCTGTCCGGACAAATTGGTGCGCTTGTCAAACATGGTCATCAGGATACCCACCAGCTTGAGACGGGTATTGAGCCCTCGCTTGATGCGTTTCATGGTTTCCAGAAGCTGCCCCACCCCGTCAAGTGCATAAAACTCGCATTGAAGCGGTATCAAAAGCGCATCAGCCGCCGTCATGGCGTTTACGGTGAGAAGGGTCAAAGAAGGCGGACAATCCAGAATGATAAAATCATAATCTTTCGCGACGGTTTCAAGAAACCGTTTCAGGATGGTTTCACGATTTTCGCTGGAAGCCATTTCGATTTCAAATCCGATCAGTTCCACACGGGCCGGAATGATTTTCATGAGATCGACGCCACTGTCCATCGTGATGGCTGCCGCAGGGATGGCGCCGATCATACCGTGGTACAAACTCTGAGCCAGAGCTGCTTTATCTATACCGACGCCCGTGGTGGCATTGCCCTGGGGGTCACAGTCCACCAGAAGGATCTTTTTGTTGAGCACCGCAAGCGCAGCCGACAGATTGACTGCGGTCGTGGTTTTACCCACGCCGCCTTTTTGATTCGCTATACATATTGTGATTGCCATAATGCGGGGAAGGTAACACAAAAATTGCTGTTTGAAAAGTCCAACTGAATATGTCATGGTAACGAAAGCATCACAGATTTATGGAGGACATTATCTATGAAAAAAACAATCAGAATCTGGGCATGGCTGATGATCCTGCTGACCATCGTACCGCAGACGTCGCTGGCCATCACCATCCAGGAAGAAGAAAAATTATCCCGGGAATTCATGCGGGAAATCAATAACCACTATGACATCATTCAAGATTCCGTTATCACCAACTATGTGAACCATGTCGGGGAGAAAATCCTTGCCGTGGTGCCGCCACAACCGTTTCAGTATCACTTTCATGTTATCAATCAGGATGTTTATAATGCGTTTGCAGGCCCTGCCGGCCAGATATTCATCAACAGCGGTCTCTTCGAAGCCCTGGACAGCGAAGAAGAACTGGCAGGCATCCTCGGACATGAAATTTCCCACGTGGTCTGCCGGCACATTTCACAGCAGATCGAACAGTCCAAAAAAATCGGCATAGGCACCCTGGCCGGTGTCGCCGCGGGTGTCCTTCTGGGAGCGACCGGTTCGGGTTCGGCTGCTGGCGCAGCCATTGCCGGCACCATGGCTGCGGGGCAATCTCTCATACTGGCGCACAGCCGGGAAGATGAAATGCAAGCGGATCAAAGAGGCGTCGTCTTTCTGACGCAGGCCGGATATAACCCCACAGGACTTTTGACAGCCCTCACAAAAATCCGCAGCAAACAGTGGTTCGGCAAGAATCAGATACCCACTTATCTGATGACCCACCCGGCTGTCGAAGACCGCATCGCCTATCTTTCCAACTGGATTGGCGCCAACGCCGCCACGATCGACAAGATTCCTGTACGGCCTCCCACTACTTTTAACTGGGTGCATACACGGCTGATCGGCATGTACGGAGAT
Source organism: Desulfobacteraceae bacterium (assembly GCA_027325475.1). Lineage (GTDB taxonomy): Bacteria > Desulfobacterota > Desulfobacteria > Desulfobacterales > Desulfatirhabdiaceae > RAAP-1. The sequence continues at coordinate 3,721 of DAIEFO010000236.1, forward strand.
GAAGACTTGACGTTGAGAGAATACAGCGCCAAAGTCGCCCAGCATCCGGACGATCTTTTTGCGCAGTACGGTTATGCCCTGGTTCTGGAGCGAAAAGGGGACAGAACCTCCGCCATGAAACATTTCCGGATCATTCTGCAAAAACGGGCGTTCGATCCGATGGTGTTGACGGATCTCGGCAGATCCAATTTCCAGGA
>DAIEFO010000237.1 GCA_027325475.1 Desulfobacteraceae bacterium
GGGGTGGATGCCGGGCATCTGGTCCAAAATGGGGTCAAGCTGGTGAGCGAAGGGGCCAACATGCCCTCTACTCCGGAAGCCATCACCGTATTTCTGGAACACAAGCTTCTGTATGCTCCGGGAAAAGCCTCCAACGCCGGAGGCGTGGCTGTATCCGGTCTGGAGATGTCCCAGAACAGCATGGGAATTGGCTGGCCCAGAGAAGAAGTGGACAGCCGGCTGCGAAGCATCATGAAAAGTATTCATCACACCTGCCTGAATGCCGCCGCCGAACACGGAGCGCCAGGCAATTATATGGCGGGCGCCAATATCGCCGGTTTTGTCAAGGTGGTCAATGCCATGCTCGATCAGGGGCTGGTCTGACATCGGCTGAAGCCGTCTAAAATGCAACCTTTTTAAAAAACTGGACAATCAACTGGACGATAATATATAGTTTCAAAACGATGAAAATATACATCCAGGTCAGGCTGTTTGCTACCCTCAGTCGATATATGCCGGAAAATCCCGATCATTTTCCGATTGAATCCGGTGCGTCCGTCCATGATTTATTGCGGCATCTGGGCGTTCCCATAGAATCCGCGACGCTGATTTTTATAAATGGACAAAGAGCTGATGTGGCATCTATTCTGAAAGAGGGAGAACGTGTCGGCATTTTTCCACCCGTCGGCGGCGGGTGAGGTGTGTGGAGAAATTCCCTGAATTATGCAAAATAAAAATGAAAAAATCCTTGAGACAGGACAAACGGACAACACTCCTGGATGGCTGGATGTTGCCCGGGTTTATCTGAAAATCGGGACCATTGGATTTGGCGGAGGTTTTGCGGTGATGGATCTGATTCACAGCGAACTGGTCGAAAAACACCCGTGGCTGACCGAGCAGCGCTATCAGAATATGGTGGCCTTAGCGGAAATGGCTCCTGGCGCCCTTACGGTCAATTTGCTGTCAGGCATTGCCTATCGTCTGGGTGGCGTCAAAACAATGATACTGGCCACGACAGCACTGATTTTGCCCTCTTTTGTTCTTATCACACTGCTTGCAGGAGCTTTTCTGGCCTGGCAAAACCATCCGATGGTCAAAGGAGCTTTAGAAGGACTGACGGCGGGTGTTGTCGGACTGTTGCTGGCCGTAGTGTGGAGTATGATAAAAAAAGCGCCTCGGCACTGGTGCTGTTTTGTTGTCGGGCTGTTGGCGTTTGTGCTGGGGATAGTCATGCCCATCAATCCTGTTTGGCTGGTACTGATGGGTGGAATGGCAGGCGCGCTCAAGGTTGTTGTAGAGACCCTTCGTAACAGACATATCAACACACCATCGGAAGACAACGGAACAAAGTGACATGGACATAAGCCTGCTGTATAACCTGGCGCATTCTTTTCTTAAAGTGGGAATGTTCGGTTTTGGAGGTGGCTTTGCTATGGTGCCTCTGATGCAGAACGTCGTGCATCAAAACGCATGGCTTACACCTGTGCAGTTTGCTGCGGCCATTGCTCTCGGTCAGGTGACGCCAGGGCCTGTAGCTATCAGTGCAACGTTCATTGGCTATAAGGTTGCCGGTTTTTCAGGGGCGGTCGTTGCCACCATAGCGGTTTTTATTCCATCACTTGTTGCCATGTATTTACTGGATAAATTTTATCTGAAAATTCGAACCAGTCACATTACACAGGCGATCATGCACGGAATTCTGCCGGTGGTGATCGCCATTATTTTACATGTAGCCATATCCATGGGGCAGCCTCTCATGCATTCATGGTGGCAAATATTGACAGTAATAGCCGTGGCTTCCCTTGCTATCAGCCGCCGGATTGGCTACGGAGTATTGATTGCAGGTTCTGTTGTACTTGGAATGCTTATGGTGCTATAAAGAAATCAACATATATGTACCGTTAGGGGTGCCGGTTTTCCGGCTGAGAACTCGTGCTCATCATGAGTAACCCTAAAACCTGATCAGGATCATGCCTGCGTAGGGAAACGGAAGTCGATAACAGGCTGTCAAAGAAAACCGTTTCCTTGCTCTTCAGGGAAACGGTTTTTCTTATTTGAGGCCAGGGACGTTTTCTGTGCGACAGCTTTGTAAAAATTGACTCGTAAACAGGAGGAATGTTATGGAACAGGCAGCACTCGATGAGGTCATTATCAGCCGGGCAATCATTGACCGGTATATCGAAAAATTACGCAGTAACTTAGAAACCGATGTTGTGATTGTCGGTGGCGGGCCGTCCGGACTGGTTGCAGGATATTATCTGGCGAAAGCCGGGAAAAAAGTGGCGTTGTTCGAACGGAAACTGAGTATCGGCGGCGGAATGTGGGGCGGCGGAATGCTTTTTAATGAAATTGTGGTTCAGGAGGATGCACTGCACGTTCTGGATGATTTCGGAGTTCGCTATCGTAAATATGAGCAAAACTACTATACTGCGGACGCCATTGAAACCGTTGCGACGTTGACCGCCGGCGCTGTACGGGCAGGCGTATGTATTTTCAACTGTGTATCCGTGGAAGATGTCATGATGCGTTCGGAACAGATCACGGGCCTTGTCATCAATTGGTCGCCCGTAGAAATGTCTGGTTTACACGTAGATCCCCTGTCCGTACGCGCACGTTTTGTCATTGATGCGACCGGACATGCGACAGAAGTGGTCAAGGTGGTTCAGCGCAAGGTTCCGGGAAAACTGGACACGCCTACAGGACAAATCGAAGGAGAAAAATCCATGTGGGCTGAACGTGCGGAAAATGATACGGTGCGTAACACTCGAGAAATTTTTCCCGGACTATATGTTACCGGAATGGCGGCAAATGCAACTTTCGGCGGGCCACGCATGGGACCGATCTTCGGCGGGATGCTCCTTTCAGGCGTCAAAGTGGCGTCTGAACTGATCCATCGTCTGTCATAAACGAATTGACAATCGTACGCCAGATATGAAAAAGACGTTTTCATCATTGATGGAAGGAAGCCGATGGAAGATATAACCGATCGTTCTAAAAGCGATGATGAGGATGGGTTTTCGATGGCGCGATCCTTTCCGGATGGGACTTCATGTCGCACTGTAAGTTTTCGGGCTGTTGAATATCTCCGGCAAACGCGGTTTGGCGGAGACGGCCGGCGTGCCGAGATTTTTTTTCTGTCTCAGCGTATTATCCCTGAACGTTATCTGCGCAACATGAAAACTTTTACCGTTGAAGACCAGATACGGATGCTCGAATCTCATGTATGTATCGTGGGCATGGGAGGACTGGGCGGCGCCGTCGTCGAAATCCTGGCGAGACTGGGTGTTGGGGCGTTGACACTGATAGATGGAGATCAATTTGAAGAGAGTAACCTCAATCGTCAGATTCTTGCAACACCGCAGCGGATAGGCCTGTCTAAAACGAAGGCTGCGCAGATCAGAATTCAGGAGATAAATCCTTCTCTCCATGTTCAGGAGCATGCTGTGTATCTGAATGCCGACAACGCCCGGCAATTCATTAAATCAGCGGATGTCGTCGTGGATTGTCTGGATAATCTGAAAACCCGATTTATTCTGGAAAAAGCAGCCAAGGCGGCTGTTATCCCGCTGGTATCTGCAGCGATCGCCGGATCTTTTGGACAAATAACCGTTGTTTTCCCGGAAGATCCGGGGCTGGAAAGAATTTATGGCCCTGAACATCAAACGCCGGTAAAAGGCGCTGAAACATCCCTTGGCGCTCTGCCCCATACCGCAATGTTACTGGCGTCTCTGGAATGCTCCGAGGTTGTCAAAATATTGTTGAAACGAGGTGTATTGCTGCGAAACCAGCTTTTAGTGGTGGATTTAATGAGTAACAGTATCGAAACATTTAGTGTATAGCGTGAGTTCATAATTGACGGCTTCGTAAAAAGTCCGGATGCTGCGTTGCGCTGCATCCTTCGTCATTGCAGCGTACCCAAAAGTACG
>DAIEFO010000238.1 GCA_027325475.1 Desulfobacteraceae bacterium
GGCCACTGTGCCTTTCTCTCGGCCGGATCGGTATCCGGCTGATACTCCGCAGGCTTCGCAAAAAAGGGCTGAATACCAAAAAAGCCGTTATCGCAGGCATTAACGATACCGGAAAAAAACTGGCGCATCTGATCACGGAAAACCTGTGGGTGGGAACGCAATTTCTTGGTTTTTTTGATGATGCCGTTATCAGTGACGATTCGTTTCCTGTTCTGGGAAGCCTTGACCAAATCACTTCTTTTGTCTCTGAACATCATGTTGATATGGTCTATATCTCATTTTCAATGAACGAGCAGTCCAAAATTCATGATGTACTGAGGTTTTTAAGTGATTCCACCGTTTCTGTATTTCTGGTTCCCGATTTCTTTTTTGTGGATGTGATGATTGGCGGGCATCTGACATACTTTGAAAATTTACCCGTAATCGGGCTTCAGGAATCGCCGGTGATCGGTATTCACAGATTCAGCAAGCGCCTCTTTGATATTCTGGTGTCCAGCGCAGCTCTGGTTATACTTACCCCGCTTTTTTTGTGCATCGCGGCTGCCGTTCGAATGACGGTTCGTGGCAGTCCGGTTATTTTCAAACAGTGGCGTTACGGATTGGATGGGCAGCCGATTCAGATTTACAAGTTCTGCACCATGATGGTGTGTGAAGATGGATATCGCTTTCAGCAGGCAACCCCAAATGACCGGCGCATCACACCGATAGGTGCTTTTTTGCGAAGAAACAGTCTCGATGAACTTCCACAGCTCTTCAATGTTTTGCTTGGTAACATGTCGCTCGTCGGCCCCAGGCCCCATCCCGTCGCCATGAACGAGACCTACCGCAGACTGCTGCCGGGTTACATGCTGAGACACAAGGTAAAGCCAGGAATTACCGGCCTGGCACAACTCAATGGATTCAGAGGTGAAACAGATACAATGGATAAAATTGAGACCCGTCTGAAATATGATATCGCATATATTCGAGACTGGTCATTATGGAACGATGTAAAGATTCTTTTCAAAACCCTATGGAATGGCTCCTGGCATACCAATGCATATTGACCTGAAAACCTGGACCTGCGGGAATCAGATAAGTTCCTTCGACAGAGACTGTGACATGAACTCATATAAAGCCAAAACGCTTGTGGATATGCTGACGGAAAACGCAGAACGCATTCCGGACAAGATTGCCGTTATTTATCAGGATCGCAGAGTTTCATACCGGACACTGTACCGTGAAAGCAACGCTCTGGCCAATTTCCTCATCAACGCGGGGCTGCAACACGGAGACAGAGTAGCACTTGCCGTTAATAAAACCCCCGAAATCATCACATCATTTCTTGGCATTGCATGCGCGGGAGGCGTTGTATTTCCTGTTGATGTTCATCAGCCGCTGCACCAGATGCAACACCTGATAAACACGGTGCAGCCGCGTATCATGATTATCGCCGAGGCGTATCGTTTTCTGCTGAGCGCTTTAATTCTGCCTTCACACTATATCTGTACGGTCGCTGTCGGCGCTGACGTTTCATCAGGCAATCACAATTGGAGTGATATCATCAGGCATTATGATCACAAACCGTCCGGTATTTCCATATCACCTGAAGACCCGGCTTATCTGAACCTGACGTCAGGAACGACAGGAGCGCCTAAATGTGCGGTAACCACTCACGCAAATATCTTCTGGAATACCGCAGCAGCCGCAGAAGCACTGGAGCTGACTGCTGATGACGTGCATCTGTGTCTGTTTGCCGTATTTGCCCATCCTCATGAGCTTCTGGCGCGTCCTCTGTTTCTGGGGGGAACACTGGTGCTTCTGGATAAAATTGCGCCTAAAACCATCGCCAGAACGATATCCGAATATGGCGTCACCTGTATGATGGCGATTGCATCCATCTATCAGACGCTGGTACAGCTTCATGACGTATCTGCATTCGATCTGCCATCCCTGAGATATCCCGAAAGTGGCGGAATGCACAGTTCTCCAACATTGTTGAGACAGTTTGAAGACCGTTTTCACAGACGAATTCTTCCGGTTTGGGGCAGCACCGAGGCAACCGGTATTGCGCTGGCGATGGTTCCGGAACGAGGATATAAACCCGGATCCGTCGGAAAACCCTGCCCCACATACGATGTTCATATTGTAGATGATAATGGCGTCTGTGTGAATGACGACGAAGTCGGTGAAATGGTTATTCGAGGCCCAGGCGTCATTTCATCCTATTGGGGCAATCCGGAAGAAACACATCAATGCTTTGCAGATGGATGGCTGTACACCGGAGATATGTTCAGAAAAGACTCTTCCGGATATTTTTTCTTTGCAGGACGAAAGCAGGGAATGATGAAGGTCGCCGGATTAAAGGTCTATCCGATTGAAATCGAGGAAACCGTACTGACACATCCTGGCGTTTCAGAAGCTGTTGTTGTCAAAGACCACGATATGTTTCATGGAGAGGTTCCCAAAATCATTGTAGTACCTAAATCCGATGTCTCTTTAAGCAAGCGGGACATCCGGCTGTTTTGTGAAAAAAGACTTTCAAAATACAAGGTGCCGAAGATCATCGAGTTTCGTTCGGAGCTCCCCAAAACGTCCGGGGGCAAAATCCGCTGGAGCGAATTGTGATAAAAGGAGATGGCGCATATATGAAATCAAAATCAATTGTTATCAAAGCTGAAAAATCTCCGATGCCGGGTGTTCACAAACCGGGCCCCCATCAGACATATAAATATCCAAAAATTTTTATTGAAAACAAAATATTGTCTGATCTGGATCCCGATGAAATACGCGTTCGAATGATCTATGCCGGTTTGTGCGGCACGGATGTTCATCTGATGGAAACCAATCCCGAAACCGGATACATCCGGAGTTCGGCGCCTGCCAGCATTCCTGAAACAGGGCGTATTATCGGTCATGAAGGTATCGGCAAGGTGGTGGCTGTCGGCAAGAACGTCCGGCACCTCCAGGCTGGCGCTATCGTCACATTCGAATCCATCATCGTCTGCCATTATTGCGATGTCTGCCGCAAGGGGCAATTCAATCAATGCCGAAACGCCAAACTGCTGGGCCTTGAAAAAGACGGCATTTTCGGAGAAATCGTGGACGTTCCGGCCATGCTGGCCCATGATGTTACGGCCATTGCCCGCACCGATCAGGATTTCAGGGCTATTGCCTGCGTCGAGCCGGCGGGTGTGGCGTATGTGGCCTGTCAGAATACGCGGATCACCGGTGGCGATGTGGTCGTCATATTTGGCGCAGGACCAATTGGTGTTTTTACGGCCATGCTCAGCAAAACCGTTTTTGGAGCTTCGGAGGTTCACGTCGTGGAACCGGTGGCCTTCCGAAGAGATTTTGCCAAACCCTGGTGTGACCATATTTATGACATCGAAGCTTTTTCCGCCAATCCCCCGGAAAGTGTGGACGTTGTCATCGAAGCATCGGGAGATTTAAGAAATATCAACCGGATTTTCCGGCGTGTAAATGCCAATGGCAGAATCGCCCTTCTTGCCAGAAGCGGTGAATCGCTCGTACTGGACGCGACGGATCACATGATCACCAACGCGATCAGCATCATTGGTTCCCGCGGTCATCTGTGCGGCGCGTTCACGGATATTCTAACGCTTTATAAGCAGGGCCGGTTGCCGCTGCACCAGATTGTCACCAGCGTCATGGACGGCCCTGATGCATTTCTGGATTTTATGAAAGCTGAAAGCAGAGTCCTGAATGAAAATTGCAAAGTGCTGATCCGTTTTGCTTCAGACGATATCCCATCCTGATGTTATACAAGGAGTAGCCTCATGGAAGATAACGAAAATACGTTGAAAGCACTAAGGCAGGAAATGAGCGCTGCCAATGAAGATATCATGACGCAGTTGAATCATTTCTTCTCCATTTCAAACCGGATTGGCATGGTTAAAG
>DAIEFO010000239.1 GCA_027325475.1 Desulfobacteraceae bacterium
TGGTTTCAGCGTTATATAACCCAATACTCAGATTCATTTTACCATGCCATTTATCCCAAAAAATCATTTGATTGGTCTGGATATCGGTTCTAAAACCCTCAAGATAAGTGATGTTTCCTCGAACCGGAAAAAAGGATATACGCTGAATAAATTCGGCATGATCAATATTCCCAATGGCGTTGTTGAAGATGGAGTTATCAAAGACCCTGAAACAATTGCAGATGCCATCCGCGAGCTGTTTGGCTCTCAGAAGGTGAAAAATAAAAATGTTGCGGTTTCCATCGGCGGATATTCGGTGATTGTAAAAAAAATTCAAGTTCAGAGCATGACGGATGCAGAGCTCCAGAGTGCTATACATCTTGAAGCCGAACAATATATTCCTTTCGATATTAATGACGTGAACCTCGATTACCAGATACTGGGAGAAAGCTCGACAGTCGCTAACAGGCTGGACGTCATTCTCGTGGCCGCCAAAAAAGACCTGGTGAATGAATACGTCAATCTTATGGAGCTTGCCGGACTTAATCTGTGTGTGATTGATGTGGATGCCTTCGCCTTGCAGAATATCTATGAAATCAACAATGATGGTACTGAAGGTGTGGTGGCGTTGATTGATGTGGGCGCCAGTAAGACATCGCTGAATATCCTCAACGGGAATTCATCGCTTTTCATGCGGGATGTGGCGCTGGGCTGCAATCAAATCAACCAGAAAATTGCGGCCAAGGCATCCTGCTCCCTGCAAGACGCCGAGACGATAAAACTTGGCGGAAAGTCAACCCGGATCAAACCTCAAGATATTCAGCATATCGTTACCTCAGTCATCAGAGACTGGTGCCTTGAGATACGGAGAGCCATAGATTTTTTTTATTCCACATTCCAGGATGACCAGATCAGGAAAATTTTAATCAGCGGCGGTGGCGCCAATATCGGGGAATTCAAAAAATCTCTGGCGATAGAAGCGGGCGTGGCAGTCGAACCTCTCAATCCTTTCGCCGCATTTTCCATTGATGATCGGATCGATCATTCGTTTCTCAATCAGGCGTCTCCCCAGGCTGCTATTTGTATGGGGCTTTCCATCCGGAGAACAGATGACAAATGATACGGATTAACCTTCTGCCTTTCCGCAAGGCGCGCGCCAAGGAAAATGTCCGTCAGCAGATTTCTGTGTTTCTTCTGGCATTTGCGTTGCTGACGCTGACGATGTTTTATATTGCGATGTACTGCAACCGTAAAATCGCCGGTATGGACGAGCAGATCAAGAATGACCGTCAGCAGCTTGAAAGTTTGAACAAGCTGACGAAAGAAATCAGCGAAATCAAAAAAAATCTGGAGATCATCAAGAAAAAAACAGCCGTTATCAAAGACCTTCAGCTAAATCGTAATTCATCAGCCATGCTTTTAGATGCCATGACCTATATGGTGGTTCCGAACCGGATGTGGTTTACCAGTCTTTCTGATATTGGCGCCACGGTCGATATTGTCGGTATGGCCCTTGACAACAAAACGGTGGCGGATTTTATGGTGCGGCTTGAAACATCAGGACTGTTTTCTGCAGTTAATCTCAGGACATTGAAACAGCAAACTATAAGAAATGTGACAATTAAAAATTTTGATGTTTCCTGCACCAGAATAGTGAAATCTGTGTCTGCGCCTGCTGGCAAGGCGGTTAAAAAATGAAACTACCCGGCATATCCATGAATTCTGTGACAGAACCGGCAGTCGAAAAAATTGCCAGCCTGAGCCGTGTACAGCGTATTCAGGTTTGCGTTGTTACCGGGATACTGCTGGTGGGGTTTTTTTCATATTTCTTTTTTTATCCTCAGTATAATAAACTGGACGCGCTGTCGAATGAACTTCGTACCACAGAAAAACAACTGGCAGATGCTCGTACGTCTGCCAGTCAAATCAACAGGTTCCGACAGGAAATGAAAGCTGCCGAGGATGAGTTTAAAATTTCCCGCAGCGCGCTTCCAGACAAAGAGGAAATTCCTTCACTGCTGACCAGCATTTCCCAGTCCGGTCATGACATGGGCTTAGAGTTTCTGCTGTTCGAACCCAAACCGGAAATCCTGAAGGATTTCTATGCAGAAATACCGGTGGACATTACAGTGTCTGGGTACTATCACAGTGTCGGCGGTTTTTTTGATAAGGTCGCTAATTTATCGCGAGTCGTAACGATCAGGAACATCCGGATGACGCCGTCTAAAGATGGAAAGCTGATGACGACCTGTCAGGCGGTTACCTACAAGTTCGTGGAACCAAAACCCGCTCCTGTAAAAGGGGCAAAACCGTAATCGTTAATGGCAAAGCATACATAATGTCCCAATTCCGATATTATGCAGCATGTGGGCTTTTAACGAAGTCGTCAACATTCCTTTATGGCAAACTGGAAGTATATGAACCAGCTATTCCGAACATGTTTGAGCCTCTGCTGTATTGGGATACTGGCAGGTATTGTGGGGTGTAGCAGCAAGCCGCCAGTGCCGCCGCCCAAAGCGGAAATTATTCGAAAGAAGATCGCTGTCCCCGCTGAAAACGTGAAACCGTTGTCTCCGGCACCGGCTGTGATGTCAGAGAAGATACCTGTGGATGGCGCACATCCGGCTTCCTCACCACCAGAGGCGGTTCCACAGAAACATTCGATGGGCGATGTTTCAGGCATGGCAGAAAAGTCATATGACTCTGCAGCGTTTACAGCTTATAATCCGGCAGGGAAAATCGATCCTTTTATTCCACTCATTAAAGATGAGCCCCCTCCAGTCAAGGCTGCTCAGTCTCAAAAGTCCAAGAAAGAAAAGCGTGTGCCGACATCGCCGCTTGAGCTGGTGGATTTAAGCCAGTTGAAGCTGACGGCCATTATACACACGCCTTCCGGAAACAAGGCGATGGTAGAGGAAACCAACGGCAAGGGGTATGTTATCGGTGTAGGAACATATGTCGGCACGCATTCAGGAAAAGTCATCAGCATCCAGAAAGACAAAGTCGTCGTAGAAGAAGAGATCGAGGATGCTTTGGGGAATTCAACCCTTCATAACTCAGAACTCAAGTTTCAGAAACCTTCTGGAGAATTTTGATGAAAGCGCAAAAAGTCAGAATTTGGATGGCAAAGCGGCAAGTTCAGGCTATAAGTTTTATTCGGATAATGGCATTGATGTCCGTAGTGGTTATGGTGGTAGCATGTGCTACCGAATCCCGCAAACCGTCTGAACAGGCAGAATCTCAACAGGAACAGAAGACATTACGGCAGATTACGGGTGTTCAGACATATCGGGATGCAGATGCCGTGGTGGTCAATATTACAGGAAACAGTTCGCTGTCTTATACGTCCATCAAGCAGAAGAAACCGCTAAGCGTGGTTCTGTATTTTCCAGAAACATCTGTCGCCTCTCTGACGCCGGCTATCCCTGCAGATGCCGATGTCATCCGTCATATATCGACTTTTAAAATGGGAGATATCCAGACTTCCAAAATTGAAATAGAACTGGCCCGTGATGTCCCATATCAGGTGAAGCGGGATGGCAACAGTTTAAAGGTGACATTTGATACCAGGGCGGAGGCCGTTGCTGCTGTACCGGATGAGACAGCGGTGCATGAGACAGTGCTTCCCGAATCTTCTCTTCAGGCGGCTTCTGCGGACAATACTGCTGCAACGCAGGCAACGCTGACCCGGACATATCCTGCAGGAAACTCTCAAAAAGCGAAGTCCGGTATAAAATCCTCCGGAAAGCCAGGCGATGCATGGGTGAACCGGATTGATTTTTCCAGCGACAGTGGCGGAAAATCTACCGTGATTGTGGGTACAACCCATCCTGTCGAATATCGTATGGAGAAGGTATCTGCCAACAAACTTCAGTTGCGACTCAGGCACACCCATATTTCCGACTTCCGGAAACT
>DAIEFO010000023.1 GCA_027325475.1 Desulfobacteraceae bacterium
AATTATCTATTGTATGACATATTGTCAACGTATTTTGTGTTTCCATAGGGGCGATCCGCCGATCGCCCCTATGGTTAACCTATTTTGGGGATGGCATCTTTATGATATATTCGTTTGGCCGAAAAAGGGGGAGAGCGCTGAAAAATATGTTTTTGCCCTGTGCTATTTTTGTGCTATTTTAGCTCAAGTTTGACGAGATTTGACGAAGTTTGAAAAATCGTAAGTGCTTGAAATTTGGAGCCGGCGCGCGGATTCGAACCGCGGACCTGCTGATTACGAATCAGCTGCTCTACCAACTGAGCTACGCCGGCTGAATTTTTCTTGCGACTGGATACTGTGTTTATGCTTGAAAATCAAGAAAAAAATATGCTGTCTTCCTTGTTTGACAGCATTCCTTATAGAAATCAGCACATTGAATGTTCAGGGATTTCAGGCTCTCAGCAGGCGTATCTTCTGCTCAGGCTGTACCAGCACCGGCCGATCCCCATGGTCATTGTGACGCCATCCGCCGGGCAGGCGCAGCAACTGGTAGAAGATATGGAGTTTTATGCCAATTCCTTGCCGCTGCCTCTCTTCTATTTCCCGGGTTCTGTGGTGGGCGCCTATAAATCGTTATCCGACCATGCCGAAAATGCCGCCAAACGCATCACCTGCCTTTACCAGATGATCCATGCCGAGCAGCCTCCAATTGTGGTAACGCCGGTTGAAGGGCTTCTTCAAAAACTGATGCCCACACAGGAGCTCGGTAATTTTTCTGAGCTGCTGATGGAAAATGAGGATATTTGCCTCGATCTGCTGGTGGAAAAAATGGTTTCCGCCGGTTATGTCCGCACCATGATTGTGGAAGAACCCGGAGATTACTCTATCCGGGGAGGCATACTGGATGTCTTTTCCCCGTTATATCCAAATCCGCTTCGCATTGAACTCTTCGGAGACTGTGTCGAATCCATCCGGTTTTTTTCCGCATCCACCCAGCGTACTATCGGCAATGTGGCAGAGGCCATTGTCATTCCCGCACGCGAAGTCATTGTCAGAAGAACAGATATGGACCAGATTATTGCCCGTATCCGGGAACATGCGGCAAAAATGGAACTTCCACCGACAAGCGTGCGGGATATGGTGGAGCGTATCCGGAAAGAGGGGCTGTTTTCAGGCATTGAAATGCTGGCGCCGCTGCTGTATCCCCGCATGAACAATGTCCTGGATTACGCTTCCGAAAGCACGTTGTTTGTACTGTCCGAACCTTCGGAGCTGGAAAAATCCGCTACAGCATTTCATGACCGCGCCGTGCGGCATTACATGATCAACCGCAGTAACGGCGTTTTGTGTGTGGAGCCTCAAAGCCTCTATGAAGCCTGGTCGGATATTTTTCCGCAAGTCCTCTCGCGCTTTCCCATAACGTTCAAGCAGGTAGCATTGCCGATCAAGGCAGACGCCTCCGAAACCTGCCGGCGGTTCTCCTTTGCGGTCGATACCAATACCGATATTCAGCAGGAAATTGCAGGCAGACAGCTTGATGCAGAGCAGATTCTGCTGCCGCTGGCGCTTTGGATTCAGGAGAAAAAAGAGAACAGGCTGGCAACCCTCATTGTGTGCAGCACCCGCGCCCAGGCGGAGCGAATCAACGCTTTGCTCAAGCCGTATGGTATTCTCTTGAAACTCTCGGATGGATTTCCGGATATCTCTCAGGCCAAAGGCCGGGTGTATGCCTGTCTGGGGCAGATTTCCTCGGGTTTTGTCTGGCAGGATGAATCGCTGGCCATTATTTCCGAAGATGAGATATTCGGACGGAAATACCACCGCAGACGACTTCCTCCGTCTAAAGTACAGACGGAAAAGCTGCTGTTCGGAGAATTGAAAAAAGGCGATCTGGTGGTTCACAGTGAACACGGTATCGGCCAGTATGACGGGCTGGTCAAGCTGGAGGTGGACGGCGCATCCAGCGATTTTCTGCTGATTGAATACCGGGACGGCGACAAACTCTATCTGCCGGTCGTCCGGATGAACATGGTTCAGAAATATCTGGGGGTTGAAGGGCTTGCGCCGGTTTTAGACAAGATGGGAGGCAAGTCCTGGGATCGGGTCAAACGACAGGTGAAGCAGTCTGTTGAGAAAATTGCCGGTGAACTGCTCAAACTGTACGCCACACGGAAAGTGGCGCCGGGCATACAGTATCAGAGTATTGACAGCTATTTCAGGGATTTTGAAGCCAGCTTCGCCTACGAGGAAACGCCGGATCAGCTTCGCGCCATTGACGAAGTGCTTCAGGATATGCAGTCTCCCACCCCTATGGACAGGCTGGTCTGCGGGGATGTCGGATACGGAAAAACAGAAGTGGCGCTCAGAGCTTCTTTCCTGGCCGTCAACAACAGTAAACAGGTGGCGGTACTGGTGCCCACCACGATTCTGGCGGAGCAGCATTTCACCACGTTTACCGAGCGATTCAAGCGGCATCCGGTCAAAGTTGCCTGCCTGAACCGGTTTCGCAACGCGTCGGAACAAAAGCGCATTATCGAAGAGCTGAAAACCGGCGTTGTTGACATTGTCATTGGAACGCACCGTTTGCTTCAAAAAGATGTCAGCTTCAAAGATCTGGGGCTGATCATTCTGGACGAAGAACAGCGTTTCGGCGTTACCCATAAGGAAAAATTGAAAAAATTCAAACAGAATGTGGATGTTCTGGCGCTGACGGCCACCCCCATTCCCCGAACGCTTCACATGTCCATGATGGGCGTGCGGGATATCAGTATCATATCCACCCCTCCGGAGCAGCGGCAGCCTATTGTCACCTGTGTTTGCGAATTCGATGACGCGCTCGTGGCGGAAGCCATCCGGAAGGAACTGGCGCGCAAGGGGCAGATATATTTTGTTCATAACAATATTCATACCATCTGGTCTATGGCCGATCATCTGAAACAACTGGTTCCGGAAGTCCGGATGGATGTCGCCCACGGCCGCATGAATGAAAGTGAACTGGAGGCGGTCATGTTGCGGTTTACCCGGAACGAACTGGATATGCTGGTCTGCACCACCATTATCGAATCCGGCCTCGACATTCCTTCCGCCAACACCATGCTCGTCAATCGGGCTGATAAATTCGGACTTTCCCAGATGTATCAGTTGCGAGGCAGGGTAGGGCGTTCCAGTGAACAGGCATACGCTTATCTGTTTATACCGTCTGAAAATTCAATAAATCCCGATGCGATCCGGCGTCTGAAGGTGCTGATGGAATACAGCGATCTGGGATCGGGATTTCAGATCGCCATGAGCGACCTTAAAATCAGGGGCGGTGGCACCATCCTGGGGGCGTCCCAGTCGGGTCATATTGCTGCGGTAGGCTACGACATGTTTTTGAAGCTGATGGAAGAAGCCATGTCTGAAATCAAGGGCGAGCCTGTCCAGGAAAGACTTGAGCCGGACATTCAGATCAGTATGAGCGCCTACATTCCTGAAACCTATATCCCGGATATCGATCAGCGGCTTGTGACATACCGGCGTCTGGCAAAGATGACCAGTCTTGCAGAGCTTTCTGATTATAAAAAAGAAATGATGGACCGTTTCGGAAAACTTCCAGATGAGGCCGCTACCCTGCTGCTTAAAATCATGCTCAAAATTTTGTGCGCGGCTGCCGGGGTTAAACGGCTGGATTTAAACGGCCAGCAGCTCCATCTCAGATTTTCCGAAACCCATCAGAAAAATCCGTTCGGCATTGTGGACATGGTTGCATCTGCAAATGGTCCGTTTGAATTCACGCCAGAACACGTTTTTAAGACACATCTTGCCAGACGAAGTTCCAGTGGTCTGCTGTCTGAAACCAAAAACATCTTGAAAGAGATCGGACAGCGTGTTAACAATTTATGATGCAACGAATGACATCCTAAAACCATATCAGGGAGCAGAAAAAACGCTCATGACCCAAACTCAACTTATTAAGCCCGTGATAGCCCTGTGGATGACAGCCATTGTCATGACGGTATTCACACCTGTCATGGCTTCGGCTGGCGACGTTCAGGTTATTGACCGCATTGTGGCCATCGTCAATAACGACGTCATATCTCTGGACGACCTCAATACCCGTTTAAAACCATATCTGGAAAAAATCAAATCCATGGGATATCCTTCCGATAAGGAGCGCCAGATGGTTTTTAAGGTACGTGATGAAATCCTGGGACAACTCATCGACCAGAAATTGACGGATCAGGAAATTGCGAAAAACAAGATCACCGTTTCGGATACGGAAGTGGATAGCGCCATTGAACGGGTCAAAAAATCCAGTTCCTACACGGATGAAGATTTGCGTAGAGCGCTCGCCAAAGACGGCATGACGATGGCGGAATATCGCAAGCGTGTCAAAGAGCAACTGCTGAGAGCGGCTCTGATCAACCGGGAAATCAAATCCAAAGTGGTTGTCACCAAAGAAGATATCAAGGCGTATTATGCGTCTCATCCGGAGCTCCACGATCTTGACGACAAGTATCATCTTGAGAACATTTATGTGGTATATCCCGAAAATATGGACGCCGGATTGCGGGGGCAATACCAGAAAAAGATGGAGGATATTCTCAAAGAACTGAAAGCCGGCAAGGCTCTGGATGAGGTACTCAAAGCGTCTTCCGGCGGTCAGATCGCAGTCAAGGGAGGGGACCTGGGTTCTTTCACCCTGACCAGCCTCAATCCTAAAATCCAGGATGCTCTCAAAACGATGAAGCCCGGCGATTATTCCGGAATCATCGAAACCGATCAGGGATGTCAGATCATACAGCTCAAGGACATTACCAAGGCGGCTTCCGGAGAAGCGCTGAATGCAGCCAATACCGATGTTGAAAACAAACTGTACAAAGAGATGCTTGATAAAAAATTTGTGCAGTGGCTTGACGATTTGCGTTCAAAATCCACCATTAAAATCATTCAATAGCGTCTGGTGAGCAAGGCTCCTTTTTTGACCACTGCGGCCGTATTGCTGAAGCGTATCGATTTTGGCGACGATGATCTGATCCTGACATATTTTACACATGCCAGGGGCAAGCTTTCAGTAATCGCCAAATCCGCCAGAAAAAGCCGGAAACGTTTCTGCGGCATGCTGGACCTTTTTTCAGAGTCCAATGTGGTTTGTACCTATGGCCGAGGGCCTCTGCCGGTGCTTCAGGAAGCATCTCTGCTACATCCTTTCAGCGACATTCGATCCAGTTTCATGAAAACCGCGTACGTCAGCTATCTTGCAGAAATCCTCTATCACTGGATGGAACCGGAAGCCGCACAGATACAGGTATTCGATCTGCTGCATCAGGTGCTGGACAGGATAGATCGAAATTGGATGCCGGATGAACTTCTCAGTATCGTGTTTCAGATGCGGCTGATGCACATTTCCGGATTGTCGCCGCTGTTGGACAGATGCTGCCGGTGCCACGTCGATATGGATGCGCTGAAAGAATGCCGGGTCGGAGTGAATCTGGTCCGGGGAGGAGTCCTCTGCGCGGCCTGCAGCCGGGAGAATTCTCCCGAACTTTATCTGTCCAAGGGCGATATCAAACTGCTGCAATGGCTGGGAGGCGGAGACTGGAATAAAATCGCCAGAATCCGTTTTTCTCCGGAGTTTATCCGGGATGCGCTGCATTTTCTGGAGGTATTCGTGCCGTATCATCTCGGTAAAGAACCCAGGAGTCTTGCGGTGCTGCGTCAGTTTCGCAGCGAGCGAATATAAGATGTAATGATCGCAATGAGTTATCATGAATATAAGAGGCGAATCGGTTGCGGAGAGATTTTCCGATGACGATGGTTGAATTTTTTCCGTGCCTTCGATATGCTGAAACCCGTTATATCATGTATGACTTTCATGCCAATGGATGCCCATGACCGAACCTTATCATAAAATTCTGAAATCCGCCGCTATTGAAGCATCGGCGCCCTGTCGGATCGATATGGGCGGAACGCTTGATATCAAGACATTTCATCTGCCGTTAAGACGCATGTCGCCCTGCACCGTGAACATTGCTATCCGTCTGAGAACACGGGTTCGTATTTCTCCCTGGCATGCAGGGCAGATAAAAATAAGCTCGGCAGGGTTTGACAGCATCACGCTTCAGTCGGATGTGCTGTCTTTCAACAATCCCCTGGGGCTGATGTTTGCTATCGCCGATTATTTCGGCGTCAGCGGCATACATATCCAGATCGAATCCGCATCTCCGCCGCGAAGCGCTCTGGGAGGCTCATCTGCTGCGGGGGTGGCGCTGGTGGCGGCGCTTTCGGCGCTTTTTGAAAAAACCGGGGCGAAACCTTTGACCCGGCGCCAGATCGTGTGGACGGCTCATGCCATTGAAGAAAGCGTGGCTGGTGTTCCCTGTGGACTGCAGGATCAATTGGCCGCGGTTTATGGAGGCGTGAACGCCTGGTACTGGAAGGATGCACTCAGCCCCGGCGGATTTTACAGAAAAAGCCTTGTCCGGAAGTCTGAATGCAGTGATTTCGCACGGCATATCCTGGCGGCCTACAGCGGGGTTCCCCATGAGTCCAAAAACATCAATGGCCGGTGGGTGGAACAGTTTCTTGCGGGATATACCCGTCAGTTGTGGGAGGGAATCGTCATAGATTCCAGGCGATTTGCCGATGCGATTGTTTCCCGCCAATACCGGGTTGCCGGTAACATCATGAACACGGAAACCGCCGCCCGTAAGCAAATGACGCCGGATGTCCTAAACGCCGCCGGCAAGCGCCTGGTTCAGGCGGCTAAAGCCCGCAACTGCGGCGCCAGATTTACTGGTGCCGGGGGCGGCGGCTGCATCTGGGCTATGGGGGATTCCAATGACATTGACCGGCTTCGCAAAGACTGGCGGAAAATGGTGGCCGAAATCCCTGAAGGCTGTCTGCTGGATGCGGATATCGACACCGACGGGTTACAGGTGACGTCGCTGTGAGCGTGTAATTCCTTCACCGGTCAAAACCGTTCCGACATCGACTTTTTAAGAGACCATCACTTTTATTTATTAATGAGGATGACAATGAACTTTCAGGATGTGATACTGACGTTGCAGAAGTTCTGGGGCGCCAAAGGCTGTGTGCTGGTTCAACCCTTCGATCTTCAGGTGGGCGCCGGCACCTTTCACCCTTTTACGCTGTTAAAGGCCCTGGGGCCCGAACCCTGGAATGTCGCCTATGTGCAGCCTTCCCGAAGACCGACGGACGGCCGATACGGAGAAAATCCCAATCGCCTTCAGCATTATTATCAGTTTCAGACGCTTCTGAAACCTTCGCCTTTGGATGTTCAGGAGCAATATCTCCAGAGCCTCAGAGCGCTCGGCATTGACCCGCTGGCCCATGACATCCGGTTTGTCGAGGATGACTGGGAATCTCCCACGCTGGGGGCGTCCGGTCTGGGATGGGAAGTCTGGCTGGATGGTATGGAGGTCACCCAGTTCACCTATTTTCAGATTGCCGGCAGTATTGAGCTGCACCCCATATCGGTCGAACTGACATACGGTCTGGAGCGCATCGCCATGTATCTTCAGGGTGTGGACAATGTCTATGACCTCAAATGGAATCAGGATATCACCTACGGGCAGGTGTATCATCAGCAGGAAGTAGAGCAGTCCACCTATAATTTCGAGGTTGCGGATGTGGACATGCTCTTTTCTTTTTTCAACCAGTATGAAGCCGAATCCAGACGGGTCATCGAACAGTCTCTGGTGCTTCCCGCCTACGAATACTGTCTGAAGTGCTCTCATACGTTCAACCTTCTGGATGCCAGAGGCGCCATCAGTGTCACGGAACGCACCGGTTATATCACCCGGATCCGCAATCTGGCCAGAGCCTGCGCAGAGGCATATCTGAAACAGCGGGAGTCTTTGGGGTTTCCCCTCCTGACAGCGAAAAGATGACGGACGACGCACGACGGAAACGGATACCCGTCTTCCAATTTTTTAGATAAAATGAGGTACATATGGATACTGTTTTACTCGAAATCGGATCTGAAGAAATTCCTGCAGGCTATATTGAACCCGCACTGGCGTTTTTGTCGTCAAGCCTGGCGCAAAAGCTGGATGATGCCCGTATCGCTCATGGGAAAACCCGTGCCTACGGAACCCCGAGACGGCTTACGGTGGAAATCGAGAATGTTGGGCCCAAACAGGCGGTGCTGGAAACGGAAGTTCTGGGGCCTCCGGCCAAGGCGGGATATGACGGGAATGGAAAGCCGACCGTGGCTGCCGAAAAATTCGCCGAAAAAGTGCATCTGCCATTGAATGAGCTCCGCATCAAAGAAACCCCCAAGGGGAAATATCTGTGCGCCAGCGTCGTTGAAAAAGGGCAGGGTACCGTCGATATTCTGAAAACGCTGCTCCCGGATCTGATTCAGTCTGTACCGTTTCCCAAAACCATGAAATGGGCGGATCAGAAGGTTCAGTTTGCAAGACCCATCCATTCCATTCTGGCGTTATATGGCGGCAAGGTGATTTCATTCGATGTGGGAAATATCGCCAGCAGCCGTTACACATCAGGCCATCGTTTCATGGCGCCCGATAAAATCAGAATCAGCGAACCGTCCGAATACGTGGATGCGCTGCGTGAGGCGCAGGTTGTGGCGGATGTGGACGAACGCCGGAAGATGGTACTTAAGGAGATATCCAGGGCGGCCAAGCACTTGGGCGGCAAAGTGCTGCCTGATGACGAGCTGGTGGATATCGTTACCAACCTGGTGGAATACCCGGCAGCCATTGCCGGAGAGTTCGACAAGGCTTTTCTGGAACTTCCGGACAAGGTGCTGATCACCTCCATGCGTGAACACCAGAAATACTTTGCTGTGACGGGCATCAACGGCAGACTCATGCCGTGTTTCATCGCCGTTAACAACACCCGCGCCAGCGACATGGCGATCGTGGCCAAAGGGCATGAACGTGTGTTAAGGGCCAGACTCAATGACGCCCGTTTTTTTTACCGGGCAGACCTGGAAGCGCCGCTGGATGCCTGTGTGGAGCGGCTGAAAGGGGTGCTGTTTCAGGCAAAACTGGGATCGGTCTATGACAAAACCCTTCGGGTGCAGAAACTGGCGGAATTTATCGCCGCCGAAGCCGGGCTGGATTCACAGGCCATTGCGATGGCATCCCGCGCCGCGCGGCTTTGCAAGGCGGATCTTGTCACCCAGATGGTAGTGGAATTTCCAAAGCTTCAAGGAGCGATGGGCATGGTCTATGCCGCCAAATCCGGCGAGCCTGAAGCCGTATCCACAGCAATCGAAGAGCATTACCTGCCGGCATATTCCGGAGGCCCGCTTCCCGAAACCGCTATCGGCGCCGTTTTGAGCATTGCAGACAAGGTGGACAGCCTGTGCGGCTGTTTCAGCATCGGATTGACCCCGACCGGCGCATCCGATCCCTACGCGCTTCGCCGGCAGGCCATCGGAATTATTCAGATCATGCTGAACCAGAAGTTCATGTTTCCCTTATCCCGGATGCTGGAAACCAGTCTGAAACTCTATGACCGGTTCGATGCGTCCCATATCGCGGATACAACCGCGCTGGTTCAGGAGTTTTTGCAGAACCGCATGTCGTTTCTCCTGGTGGAACAAGGATTTGCCAAAGACAGCGTCGCCGCAGTGTTAAGTGCCGCATCCGAACCTGTCCCCGATGTCTGGAGCCGGGTAAGCGCGTTGGAAGCCCTGAAATCAGCACCGGATTTCGAACCGCTGGCCACAGCTTTCAAACGGGTGGTAAACATCATCCGCAAGTCCGATGTTCAGGGTGTAGCATCGCTGAAAGTGGATACTGCCCTGTTTCAGGATGCCAGCGAATCCACCCTGTATAAGGCTTTTCAGCAAGTCAGGGAGAAGGTGGACAACGCCATGCGCCGAAGTGATTTTCCCGAGGCCCTGCGCGCCATTGCATCCCTGAGAAATCCGGTGGATGCGTTTTTCGATGCGGTGCTGGTGATGGCGGACGATCCTGCGGTCCGCGGCAACCGGCTGGCGCTTCTATCCGACATTGCATCCATGTTTGATTCCATCGCCGATTTTACCAGAATATCCGTGTGAATGGCGGCAGACATTATCTGCTGTCGATAGTTATCATTTATTTTTGCAGAGGAGTTTTGAATGGCGTTTGATCCTGACAAAGACAAGGTTTTAAAAGCCTGGAAATGTGAAGAAACCGGGCTGATCGTTTCTATCAACCAGTATGACAAGGGACAGCCCAAGCTTCAGATCGGGCCTCGTATCCTGAACAAGAAGGAAGGCGGACAGCGGACGCCTGTAAAAGCCGGACGTCTGACCATGGAAGATATCATGTGGCTTTACGACAACATCGATGAAATCAAGGATGAAATGGCGGCAAGAGTCAATCCGGAATGATCTCATGAAAGGTATTGTTCAACCCGTCGTTACTGCCAGAACGCCGCGCTTGCCGTCTCGCGGGGTTCTGGCCGCTACCCGTTCAGACATGCAGCCCCTGGCTGCAGCGCTCAACCTGACAGATATCCATCCTAAAGCGCTTTATATGAGTCAGTTGTATGCTGCTGACGAAGTTTTTCTGGCAGGCCCCTTCATGGGTGCTCCCAGCGCCGTAATGATTCTGGAAAATCTGGCCGCGTGGGGGGGCAGAGAGTTTATCTTCATGGGCTGGTGCGGTGCTGTTTCGCCGCAAGTTCATATTGGTGATATTCTGGTTCCTGCCTTGGCGTGGATTGATGAAGGCACATCTCCCTCCTATCTGCCTTTCCCCGCGGACAGCTCGCACCCCTGCCTTTCACTGACGGATCGCATTGAGCAAGCAATAAACGCTGCATCCCTGCCGTTTCATCGAGGCGCTGTGTGGACAACAGATGCCATTTTCCGTGAAACGCCTGAAAAAGTACAATATTATCAGGGTAAGGGCGCGCTGGCCGTCGAGATGGAACTTTCCGCCCTGTTTACGGTTGCCACTTATCTGGACGTCAATATCGCCGCTGCGCTGGTGGCGTCCGACGACCTGTCCGACCTCACCTGGAAACCGGGGTTCAAGGAAAAATCGTTTATCGAAAACCGTAAGCAAGTGGTACGCTGCATCCATACCATCATGAAAGATCCCCTTCTCACCGGGGAGTATTGATATGATCCATCATATCCAGCGTGACGGTCTGTATCCTGTCGTCTGATTGCAGACGCTTTCTCAGCGTCAGGAGATTGACAGCCGTTCCTGAAGGGATTTCATAGAAAGCCGTTGACATGGGAACGTTGACAAAAGAAAGGGCAAGGCCGTAGTCCTTGGCGATGGCGTCCGCGTTCTGTAAATCCTTTAATTTCAGAAAGAGTCTGCCGGTAAGAATTCCGATGGAACAGGTCTGCGTATTGAGAACGACAGGATATGTCTGAGTGCCTGTCCCGCCGGATGGGCCTGACGCGACGGCGGCTTCTGCAGCGGACGATTGTTTATAAATCAGATAGGGGCCTTTTTGTTCTACAAAGTTTCCGCTGGCCGAAGCTGTCTGAATCGCCGCTGTTTCGGCGGCGTTTGTCGTTCCGCTGGAGTTTACGGCGCCGAGTGTCGGCAGCCAGGCATACGAGAAACCGTCGTTGTCAAATGTTTCTCCCTTGGGCAGAGAGTTGACGAAAGCGTTATGTTCCTGAATCGGATCGAGACTCCATCCGGATTTCGGAATCAGGACAGCCATCGCGCACAATAACAGCATTGCCATCCACATACCCGTTCCCCTCCTGCCAATACCACTGACTTTCCTGATGCCTTTCGATGCTGTATTCATTTGTCACCTGTTAATATCCGAGTATGCGAAGATTAAATAATTTCAGGGAGCCTGTGTTTCCCGGCCAACAGTCCACGACTTTGAGCGTCCAGGTTCCTTTGCTTTTTTCACCAAAAAAGGCGTTGCTTGCCAAAAGCACCCCGTTTGTGGCATTCAGCCCGGTCTGTACGGCGCTTCCGATGTTGAGCAGGATGCTTCGGGCGCCGCTCGGCGACGTGATTTCGATGCCCACTTCACGGGTATCGGGATGATCTGTGGCAACCATCACCATGAGATTTTCAATGGTCATGTCATCCGCCACATCGATGGTTTTAGATACGCCCGCAGCGCTGTTGTCCGGAATTGCCACCGGATCAAACGCCGCGCCATAAGTCTTGTCGCTGAGCGCCGGCAGGCTGTTCGCCTGATAGGTTCTGGCCAGAGCGACGGCCGCATCCACATCGATTGCGCCAAACCCGTACCAGTTATGAAAATGAAACCCAGCGGCGTTGGTAATCCAGCCCTGGCTGGCAATATAGTTGCTGCCGTTGATACTCACGGTGACAAGCGCTCCGGGGGAATCAGGATCGTTTTTTCTCGCAGTTTTGGCGAGGATATATTTGACATCGCGCCGGGTGAGATTCGGATTGGCCTGAAGTATCAGTGCAATGGCGCCGGACGCAGCGGGCGCCGCGGCGGATGTGCCATCGAACGCGCTGGTATAGTTGCAGTTCGGATTGTATGTGGCGTCTCCGGTTTCAAAGGAATTGACAGGGTCTGTAAGATTTTTCTGGCTGTATCCCCTGTCGCACCCGCTGGCGTCGGTTGTCAGAATGCCGGGGGCGCTCTTGCCGTTTTCACCGCCGGGTGCACATACCCACAGGTTCGACCCCGCCGTCGAATAGGAAGCTCTGGCGCCGTTGGCATTCAAAGCGCCGACGGTGATCACTTCCGGCCGGGACTGCTCTTCTTCTGCATCGGCATTCTGGCAGGTGAGATCGCTTCTGCCGTATTTCTGATCGGTACAGCGATAGGTGTAACTGGTTTGTCCAGCCTCGATATCCATAGATTGAAAGCCGTTTCCGGAAGATTTGACATAAATGGCGCCCTTGCCGCCGCGAAGTGTCGGCGATGTATTGCTGAGAAGGTTTCGCAGGGAATCTGACAGGGCCTCGTATGAAAGGCCGTCGTCACCATAGCTCATGTTGAAGATATCCACGTTCTGAGATAGGGCGTTTCCTCCCATTGATACGACATAATTTTGCGTTGTTTGCGCTGAGAGAATATTGAATCCTTTAAGCGATGTATTGGGGGCGACGCCGCGTCCGCCGACGCCGTTCATGGCAACCGCCGCGGCGATGCCGGCCACGCTGGTGCCGTGATCGCCGTCCGTTTTGGCGTAAGTGGGGTCGGTGGTGCCATTCAGAAAGTTGTACGAGCCATTGGGAATGACGTTGGCCTTGAGGTCTTCATGAGCGATTTCAAGGCCATAATCGAGAATGGCCATGATGATTCCGGCGCCGGTCAACCGGCTGGCCATGGCCTGTGTCATATGGAGATCTTCTCCGGGGGTTCCGGCCCCTGTGGAAAATGTGGTCTGGCCTGTGTTGCTGATATGCCACTGAAAGGGAAACAACGGATCGCCTGGCGTGCCGGTAAAAGTTGTCGTATCCATTTTCCAGGTCAGTTCCGAAACGTAGTTGAGTGTGAAGCTGTAGTTGTAGTTCATGAAATCCGCGCAGCATACCTTGATTGTCAGGTCGCTGCCCACCGGAATACAGTTTGCAGCGCCGGATTGCGACTGCTTGAACGTGGAGGCATCCATTTTCCACAAAAGATTCGATCCATCCTGAGAAAAATTAAGCTTGAAGGTATAGGAGACACCCTGATATTCCACGCAGGGAGTCATGCTCAAGTCGCTGTTTATCAGAACACACCCCGTACTGCATGCGGCAAAAGAAGGGGATGAATGGCCGATCACTAAAACCGACAGCAGAGCAAAGACTTTAAGGATGTGTGGCTTCATAAGTTCGTTCCTTAGTATTTCAAAAATTCGGATGGAAATCTGGATGCAGCGGCAAGACAGAGTGGCTGTCGCAGCGATGGATGATCGCCATTACGAATATTTCTTCGTAATGTCAAGTCATATTTTTTTTGAGTATTGTCGTTTCAGAAATTAATCCGTTCGGGATTATTACCACATCGCTCCTGAACTCTGCCGGAGCAAATCCGATAATTCAGGCGCCGGGTTTCCGGCGTCCACCGGTAGAAGCAAGAATCTGAAAAATGTTCTGGATATTGCCCCGGAAAACGGATATACGCTGTTCTTGAGTCGGAAAGTTTGGCGACTTCGTAAAATGTCCGCATGCTGCGCCAACGCTGCATCCTTCGTCATTGCAGCGTACCCAAAAGTACGCTGCATTCCTCAGGATTT
>DAIEFO010000240.1 GCA_027325475.1 Desulfobacteraceae bacterium
GATATCTGACGGGTGCTGAAAAGCGGTTTGGCGGATGCCGTATTCCCGATGGTCACACGATCCAGACGGGTGGATAACTCATGCAGCGCGGTCCGGGATTTGTACCCACCCGCCGTGATATCTGCCCTAAAATGAACTCCCAGACTGGCAATTTGGGCATGGACAGGCTTGAGTCTGCTGGCATCAGAGACATCGACGGCAATATTCCGGATATCAACGCCGTCAGCGATAATGGCCCAAGGCGGAGAATTTTCACTTTTATGAACCCCGTCTGTGACAGGTGATGGTTTTCCGGAAGTTTTGCCGGAAGGCTCAGAAGGCTTATGGCTATCCACAGCCATTTGTGCCAGATTCAGGTGACCCGCGGAATCCGTTTCGATATGAAGAGCGCCGTTTTCCAGTCCCAAATGCTGCACATGAATCCGGCGTTGTGTTACGTCGATGAGTGCCGGTCCCACTGCAATGGTTCCTATCTGAACCAAGGCATTGTCCGTTCCGGCCAGCTTCAGGGAAAGACCGGAGACTCCCAGCCGGAAATTATCGAAGCTCATGCTGCCGTTATCTACGTGACAGTTGGTGGCTGCGTCCAGTTTTCCTTTTGGAGGCGCCAGCGCCAGACTGTCGCGGATGAAATCCCACAAGGTATTTATTTGCAGGGAACCGATAGCGAGCTTGCCGGTAAATGAGACAGGGGCCAGCGATATGCGCCCGTCACACTGGAGCGTTTCATTTGCGGGTGTAGCGGCTTCCAGAGAACATGCGCCGGTGTGATCGGGAAGTGTGGATACATCGGCAAGATGGAGTGTTATATTTTGGAGGGTTAGTTCAGCAGGCGTGTGTTGACGCTGATCTGTCAGCAAAACCGTTCCGCCTTCCACAGCGGCCTGCTGAAGTATCATGCGAAACGGTCTTGTTTCGGGAGAGTGCGACGGCTCCGCAGACGGACCGCTCAATTGAGACAAGTTGGTGCTGCCATCCGAATGGAGCAGCACATGCAAGGTAGGGTTTTCAAGACGAATCTCATGGAATGTCAGCGCCCAGTGGCGCAGGCTGCTGGTTTCAGCGTCGGCGTACAATCGGGAAAATTCGACCAGCGGTGCTCCGCCGGCTTCCCGAATCCGGACATTCCGGATGTCAACGGTCAACAGAAACGGATTGATCTGGAGTTGCCCGATTTCCATCTGAAGATGCAGCCGGTTTCTGGCAAACGAAGGCGCATACCACCGAATGGCTTTGGGAACGATGATAAACCCCATCAGGCTGTATAGCAGCAGCGCTGCCAGCAATGTCAGAAGATAGGGATGGCGCAAGACCCGGCGAATGGATTGATGTATCATGTTGTTCCTCCGAAAGATATTCATTCCCCAAAATCAATATCAACATTGCAGACTGAAAACGGACGGAGAGTAAACGACAAATATAGAGCGAATGCGTGTGCAACGCTCAATTCAAACCCTTTATCCGATCAATAACACAGAAAACAGAGGGATAAAAGATAATATTGGGAGGAACATTCCAATCCGCTGAAGAACAATGCTGCAACAACTGCATTGACGGAAACGGTGGTTATCTGATATTGGATGTAAAAGAGGTTTCCAGGCTGTCTCATCCATGTACGGAATCACCGGCAGAATGTTGGATCATATGTGAAGCCTCAAAGGGTGTTTTTCTGAAATGATACACAAAATACTGATTGTTGACGATTCGCCGGTTTCACGGAAGATGCTGAAAAGCTGTATTCCCAAAGACAGGGAATATCAGTTTGTCGAAGCCGGAGACGGTCTTGCCGGTATTGAGTCCTTTAAAAAACACCAGCCGGATGTGACGTTTATGGATCTGACCATGCCGGTCATGGATGGCATCACCGCCCTTATGGAAATCTTAAAATACAATGAATCCGCGGTAGTGATCGTTCTGACAGCCGATATTCAGATCAAATCCATCAACAGGGCTTTGGATGCCGGGGCCTTTCTTGTTATCAAGAAGCCTCCCACGCGTGAGAGAATTCAGGGCGTTTTGTCCCAAGCTGAAGCAGTGCTCCGGAAAAAATCATGAACGATACGCAAATTTCGGAAGACGAACAGGACATCCTCCAGGAAATCATGAATATCGCTTTCGGCCAGGCCGCCGCCGAACTCGCCGAAATCATCAATATTTTTGTGGTTCTCAGCGTTCCCTACATCCGGATGATCGAAGCCGTGGATCTTCCCGGCTATATTCAAACCGAATTCAGCGAATTCGGTAATATCAGCATCGTTGAACAGAATTTCTGGGGAGATTTCAAGGGTACTGCACTGCTCATTTTCCCCGCGGGGTCCGGAAAGGAACTCGTTTCGCTGCTTGATGACTCGCCGGCCGCCGAATTTCAGTACAGCGATATCCTGGAAAAAGAAACGCTTATGGAAGTAGGAAATATCCTGATCGGCGCCTGTGTCGGAAAAGTCGCCGAACTCCTGAAGGATATGGTTACATATTCTCCGCCAAAGGTCATTGTGGAAGATCATCCTGATATCACGATGTCCAAGACCCTGTTTGACCCTGCCAATTCTGCCATTATTCTGAAGACGGTTTTTTGTTTCAATGAACGGAATGTCCACGGATTTTTGTTTCTGATTACCAGTCACAAGTCGGTTGTATGGTTGAAAACCGCTCTAGCGGATTTCATGAAACAGTATGAATGAGATTTCTCAGATATTTGAAATTGTCAATTTTGGTCTCGTCATTCTCGACAGCGAGCTTAGAGTCAAACACTGGAATCAATGGATGGCGCGGCACAGCGGCATAGATGCCGAGCGTATCACCGGCGCTTTTTTGCTGGATTTTTTCCCGGAACTCAAGACCCCGCGCTTTCTCCGAAGCTGCAAAATGGTACTCGCTTTCGGCAATTTTTCTTTCTTCTCTCAGAAGTTGCACCATTTTCTCTTTCCTTTTAGGCCGGATGGCGCTTTTAAGTCCATGTTCGAGCACATGCAGCAGAACTGCACGCTGGGGCCACTGCGGAACGATTTTAATGCCGTTAACGGCATTTTTCTGATTGTCCAAGATGTTACCGAGCTTGCATCCTATGAACAGAAACTCGTCGAGATGAACATGAAGGACGGATTGACCGGCATATACAACCGGAGGTTCCTTCAAACGCGGCTTAGCGAAGAATGTCAACGGCATGGGCGCTATGGTGCGAAGCTGAGTCTGATCATGTTTGACATCGATTTTTTCAAAAAAGTCAATGACAACTACGGCCATCAGTGTGGCGACTCCGTGCTGAAGTCTGTTACCGCCAACATCGCGTCTATAATCAGGAAAACGGATTATCTGGCGCGGTACGGAGGTGAAGAGTTCTGCTGCCTGTTGCCCCAAACCGGTCTGACGGCGGCTCACCGTCTTGCGGAACGGTTTCGGCATCAGATAGAAGCATTGAAAATCCCGTGTCAGAGCCATGATATCAAAGTCACGATCAGTCTTGGTGTTTCCGAGTTGAGAAGTGAAGATTCTGAGGAAATGCTTCTGAAGCGGGCGGATGAAGCGCTTTACAGCGCCAAAAGCTCCGGAAGAAACTGTACGGCGGCCATTGCCTGAACTCAAAACCATTGTCGTCAGGAAAAATCAATGAATACCTTGTTTTTCTGGGCATCGAAACTCATATGGGCTGTCATATCGCCGGACAATCTCTTTGTCATACTGGTGCTGCTGACGTGGTGGAAGCTCTGGCGGCATTTGCGGGGTACTGCTCGATGGGTGCTGGAATGTCTGGCGCTTCTGCTGATAGTGACGGCATGGTTTCCGGTCGGGGAATGGCTTGCGTATCCGCTGGAGATGCGGTTCCCTTCGAACGCCCCGCTTCCGGAACATGTTGATGGTATCATTGTCTTG
>DAIEFO010000241.1 GCA_027325475.1 Desulfobacteraceae bacterium
TACATCCGTTGCAATGGTGGAAACCATGGCCAAGGCCGGCATGATGGGAATTTTTGGCGCAGCCGGGCTTACGCTGCCTGAAGTTGAAAAAGCCATTTTCGATGTTCAGAATAAGCTTGGCAATCTGCCCTACGGGTTCAACCTGATTCACAGCCCCGGCGACCCGGAGCTGGAAGCGGCTGTGGCTGATTTGTACCTGCGAAGAGGCATTTACCGGATATGCGCTTCGGCCTATCTGAATCTGACGCTTCCACTGGTCCGCTATCGGGTCAGCGGCATTCATCAAACCCCTCAGGGGGACATCGTCTGCCCTCATCAGATCATCGCCAAGGTATCCCGTGAAGAAGTCGCCCGGAAATTCTTTTCACCCCCGCCCGATAAATTCCTGGCCCAGCTTGTGGAAAACAGGCAGATTTCGCCTCAGCAGGCGGAACTGGCCAGACATATTCCGATGGCCGACAGCCTGACCGCCGAAGCCGATTCCGGCGGCCACACCGACAACCGCCCGGCCATATCCCTGCTGCCCACCATCATGGCGCTCCGGGACGACATGGTGCATACCTACAGATATCCGCACACCATTCCCGTGGGGCTTGGCGGCGGTATCGGAACTCCCCATGCCACTGCGGCGGCGTTTGCGATGGGAGCCGCCTATGTGCTGACCGGTTCCGTCAATCAGGCCTGTGTGGAAGCCGGAACCTCTGATACCGTCAAACGGCTTCTGGCTGAAACAGCCCAGGCAGATGTCACCATGGCGCCCGCCGCGGATATGTTTGAAATGGGCGTCAAGGTTCAGGTTTTAAAACGCGGCACCATGTTCGCCCAGCGCGCGGCAAAGCTTTATGAGTTATATTCGGCGTACGATTGCCTTGAAAAAGTTCCGGACAACGTTCAGTCCCTTCTGGAACGAGATTATTTTAAATGCTCCCTGAATGACGCCTGGAAAAACACTCAAGCGTTCTTTCAGCAGCGGGATCCTCGTCAACTGACGCGCGCTGAACAGGACCCACACTATAAAATGGCGCTGGTCTTCAGATCCTATCTGGGACAGTCCTCCAGGTGGGCAACCACCGGAAATCCTGACCGCAGAATGGATTACCAGATCTGGTGCGGTCCTGCCATGGGCGCTTTCAACGCCTGGGTACGCGGCTCTTTTCTGGAAGCGCCGGAGCAGCGGAACACCGTTACCATCGCCATGAATTTCCTCTTCGGAGCGTGCATACTGACACGGGCGCACTGGATCCGCTCTCAGGGTGTTCTTCTGCCGTTCAATGCCGCCGCCTATGCACCGCTGCAGCCTGGTCACATTGCCGAACGGCTGCATCTGCCAAACAGCCATAACCAGTGATCCGTGGATTAACCCGCCTGTTTAATCCATTCTCGGAAGACCGCTGACACGGGAGAGCGATCATGCCATTACCGATCAACATAGATGATCTTCTTCACGGCCGCTCCGTGGAATGGGAACGACTGGAATTTAAAAGGGGCTGGAACCCAACAGAAAGAAATCCTGAGTCTTGGACACAATGCGATTCAACCCAATTACCACCCTGTCATGGCGCCATATATCATTGGCGGTCGATCCATCCTTGTCGTTTGGGTTCCGGGAGGACAGACCCGCCCCTACAAGGCACGAGTCTCTCTGAGCAAAGAAAACAAGGAATATGCGTATTTTATCCGAAAGGGATCCAGCACTGTCAGAGCCAGATGGAATGATGAAATCGAATTGCTATCACTGGCGGCCACAGTTCCCTTTGACGATCGATTTAACCAGCAATCTCGGGTGGAAGACCTTTCGATTGGCCTGATGCGGGATTTCCTGAAAGAAGTCGGCAGCGAACTCGCGTCAGACAAAGTCACACAATCCCTTCTCACCTTGGGACGTCAGATGAACGTTATCGGCGGACCTGTAGAAGCGCCATTTCCGATTAATGCAGGATTGTTGTTTTTCAATCCAGAGCCTTATCGTTTTTTCCCTGTCACCCAGATTGATGTGGTCTGGTTTCCTGACGGACCCGGCGGCGATCAATTCACGGAAAAAATTTTTCGTGGCCCTCTCCACCGGATGACCCGAGAAGCACTGGATTACATCAAGCGAAATTATTTGAACGAAATGGTCATCAAATACCCTGACCGCGCAGAATCTGTACGTATCGTCAATTTCCCCTATGCTGCCGTTGAAGAAGCCATCGTCAACGCGGTTTATCACCGCAGCTACGAAGAGCGTGAACCCGTAGAGGTCCGCATCACGCCCAATGAACTTTCCGTGCTCAGTTTTCCCGGTCTGGACCGTTCTATTGGTCTCGATCAACTCCGTACCGGACAAGCAGTTACCCGTCGTTACCGCAACCGGCGTATCGGAGAATTTTTAAAAGAACTTGGTTTGACCGAAGGGCGATCTACCGGAATTCCCAAGATTCTCAGAGCGATGCATGCGAACGGATCACTACCACCTATTTTTGAAACTGATCCGAATCGATCATTTTTTCTGGTTCGTCTCACTGCACATCCCCAGTTTTTGGGTAAATTGGTTAATCTGCCTTTCGTTCAGGTTGAATCAAGTCCCAGTTCAAACAGCGGTCAAAGTAAGTCTGGGTCAGAGTCTGGGTCAGAGTCTGTTCGAGATCGAATCTTGAATGCACTTCGAAAAAATGCCCTTTCCAGATCAGAAATCGCAGCAATTATAGGACATAAATCAATTACCGGCGCCGTACGGCGGGCATTAAATCAACTGATGGATTCCGGGGTGGTGGAGTACACGATTCCCGAAAAACCGCAAAGTCGGCTTCAAAAATACCGCATTTCCTCTCAGGTGGTGGATTGATCTTGACGAAACAGTAAAACCCGATATTTGAGTGTACCTGCACACCCTGTCCGATGTTCCACGCCTGCATCCTAATGGATATACTTTGAACGGGTCACACAGTTATAGCTGATTGACCCTGGCTGCCTGTTATGGTATCTGTAGTATTTTCATGTCTTTTTATTCCATAATTTCATATGATATGCGGAGAATAGGGTTATGATGGAATCATCCTTGATGCCCTCGTAAAAAGTCGATTTTGGGACGGCTTTGTAAAAAGTTCGCAGACAAGGCGCGCAAATCCTGAGGAATGAAGCGTACTTTTGGGTACGCTGCAATGACGAAGGATGCAGCGCAACGCAGCATCCGGACTTTTTACGAAGCCGTCATCCTTAAGTCTATAGCTATAATTACAAGTGATTATTTATAATTTTTTGATATGCTCTGAGCCGTCACAATCTGCGCTTTTTGCCTCCAGCCATCCCCCCGCTGAGGGAAGAAGTTTATGGAAAATGCAATTTATGGCCGTTCAGGAAATCGTTCAAGGAGTGCTGGTTTGCCTGATTTAGAGTCTCCCATGCCTGTACCAGAAATGCAGGCTGATTCCATGACACGCCCGCCTGAGGCGGCTGCTGTTTCCATCGCTATTGTCGGCATCGGGTCTATCTTTCCCAAATCTTCCAACACCAGGGAATTCTGGCGGTTGATCGTTCACGGACGCGATGCTATCAGCGATGTTCCAGACACCCACTGGTCGCCGGACGATTTTTTTGATCCGGATCCCAAAACACCCGACCATGTGTACTGCCGGCGGGGCGGATTTCTTCCTGTCATGGATTTTGACCCATCGGAATTCGGAATTCCACCGGCTATCCTGGAAGCGACAGACAGTTCACAGCTTCTGGGGCTGGTTGTCGCAAAGATGGCGTTGACAGACGCGGGATACGGGCCGGACGGTGGCCGCCGGTTCGACCGTCAGCGCACCAGCGTGATTTTAGGCGTCACCGGGACACAGGAATTGACGATT
>DAIEFO010000242.1 GCA_027325475.1 Desulfobacteraceae bacterium
CTATTGCGCGGGCGCTGATCAACCGGCCTCCGGTTCTCTTCGCGGATGAACCCACCGGAAATCTGGACTCGCACACCAGCAACGAGGTGCTTCAGATGTTCGAACAACTCAACCAGGAAGACGGCATTACCATCATTCTGGTCACCCACGATGCGGCTGTTGCCAGACATGCCCAAAGGGTCATTCGCATCGCCGACGGCCTGATCGTGGATGGTGACGCAGACAGCACCCTGGAAGCGGCAGGAAAAAAATGAAGACTCACCGGATTCTGCGAACCGCGCTTCAGGCGCTTCAGCGAAACCCCATGCGGGCGATGCTGACAACGCTTGGGATTGTCATTGGCGTTGGCGCTGTCATCGCCATGATGGAAATCGGAAACGGCTCATCGGCAGCCGTCCAGAAATCCATCGCCAGCATGGGCGCCAACACCATACTGGTGCTGCCCGGCACCGCAGCCAGCGGCGGGGTCAGTTTTGGTTTTGGCACCAGCATCACCCTGACACCTCAAGACTATGAAGCCATTCTCCGGGAATGCCCGGCGGTATCCAGCGCAGCCCCTGTGGTAAGGGCGCGCACCCAGGTGGTATATGGCAATCACAACTGGGTGCCCAATACGATATTTGGCACCACGCCGTCATTTCTGGAAGTTCGCAACTGGACGGACATGGCGGATGGTGAATTTTTTACCGAACGGGATGTTTTAAACGCCAATAAGGTCTGCGTGCTGGGGCAGACCATTGTCCGCGAACTCTTTCAGGGAGAATCTCCTGTCGGCAAGGAAATCCGCATCAAGAATATATCGTTCCGGGTGGTCGGTGTGCTTGCATCCAAAGGCGCCAACATGATGGGCATGGATCAGGACGATATCGTCCTTGCGCCCTGGACCACCATCAAGTATCGCGTCGCCGGCTCCATGCTGACTTCCACCAACCAGAGCAGCAGCGCCACGACGTCTTCATCGGATACATCCACATCGGTCAACACCCTGAATACGCTGTACCCGGGGCAGACGAGCCTGTATCCCGCGCAGTCCACCACTCAGGCTGCGGACAATCCCATTTCTGTGCGGTTTACGTATATTGATCAGATTCTGGTCAATGCGGCGTCTTCATCTGAAATTCCCGCCGCCATCCGGCAAATTACCGCGACATTGCGGGAACGTCATCACATCCGCGAAAACGAAGATGATGACTTCAATATCCGGGATATGACGGAAATGACCAAAATGCTGACATCCACCACCAGTCTCATGACCAATCTGCTGCTGTGCGTTGCGCTGATATCCTTGCTGGTAGGCGGGGTCGGCATCATGAATATCATGCTGGTCTCCGTTACGGAACGCACGCGGGAGATCGGACTCCGCATGGCGGTCGGCGCCAGAGCGCGGGATATTCTCCGGCAGTTTCTGGTCGAATCTGTCGTTTTGTGTCTGGTCGGCGGCGGAGTCGGTATCTTATTGGGGCATGGCGGTTCTTATCTGGTGCAGATGTTCCTTCACTGGCCCATCCAGAATTCACCGGGCGCCATCGCTGCGGCGGTCATCGTCTCCGCCGGTGTGGGCATCATTTTCGGATATTATCCGGCGTGGCGGGCGTCGCGTCTGGATCCGATCGAAGCCTTGCGCTATGAGTAATGTTATGAAAACAGGGAGTATCCTTATGTCATCAACTTTCAGGGGCGTCTTGCGGCTGCTGGCGGTAATGCTCACGGTGGCGGTTTCGATCACCGTATCCGGATGCGCTGCTGTCGGCCCTGCCTATCATCCTTCGCAGACAGCTACGCCTGCCGCGTGGGTGGGGACTGTCCCCGGAACTGCGACTGAAAACGTGGCGGATATGGCTCACTGGTGGTCCGTCTTTCACGATCCGATTCTGGAGTCTCTGGTGAAACAGGCGATCGCGTCAAATCTGAATCTGAAACTGGCGGAATCCCGTATCCGTCAGGCCAGAGCCGCGCGAAGTGCCGCGGCTGCGGGTCTGGGGCCTGCCGTCAGTGCGAACAGCTCTTTTACCCGGAGCCGGACATCGCCGGGAGGAAATTCGACCAGCAAAACATATGGAGCAACGGATGGCACGCTTTCCAGCCAGTATCAGGCCGGATTCGACGCTTCCTGGGAGCTGGATATTTTCGGCGGTGTCCGCCGGAATGTGGAAGCCGCCAACGCCGATCTTCAGGCCAGTATCGAAAGCCGGCGGGATGTTCTGGTAACTCTGGCGGCTGAAACCGCCGTGGATTATATCGATCTTCGGGCCTGTCAGCAGCAGATCGTCATTGCCCGGGAAAATCTTCTGGCGCAGCAGCACACTGCGGAATTGACGCAGAAGCTGTTTAAAACCGGATTTTCCAGCGCGCTGGATGTCGCCAACGCAAATGCTCAGACGGCAACCACGGCTGCCCAGATTCCGGTTCTGGAAACATTGGCCCGGCAATACATTTACAGCCTCAGTCTGCTGATTGGCCGTGAACCTGGTGCGCTGATGACGGAACTGACCCCGCCATCCGGAATACCGGCGGCGGCGCCATCCGTGCCTGTCGGAATTCCAGCCGATCTGTTGCGGCAGCGGCCGGACATCCGCATGGCCGAAGCCCAGATTCACGCGGCCACAGCGCGTATCGGCGTAGCCACGGCCGATCTGTTCCCCAAATTTACGCTTTCCGGCGCCGCCGGATTCATGAACAACGATTTTACTTCCTGGCTGGACTGGGTGAACCGTTTCTGGTCTTTCGGCCCATCGGCCAGTTGGCAGATTTTCGACACCGGAAAAACCCGTGCCAACATCGAGCAGCAGAAAGCTCTTGAAGAGCAGTCCGTCATCACCTATCAGCAAACGGTTCTGACCGCGCTTCAAGAAGTTGAAAACGCGCTGATATCTTCCACCAAAGAGTATGAACGCCGCAAAGCACTGACCGATGCCGTAACAGCCAACCGCAAGGCGGTGAATCTGGCCATACGGCTTTACAGTGATGGACAGACGGATTTCCTGAATGTCCTCCAGTCTCAGCGTTCTCTCTACACCTCTGAAGACGCACTGGCGCAGAGCAGCCGGAATGTCTCCACCAATCTGGTCGCGCTTTACAAAGCTGTGGGCGGCGGGTGGGAGAATTAAGAGCCGTCTGCAACAATAGACCTTGCCCCAATGGTCGTGCTTTCCTTGAGATTATGAAACAGGACACCTTGAAAATGCGCGGCTGCCCCTTTGTTTTACCAATCTGAAAACAGTTCTGGGAGTGGATGAGATCATCCGTTTTATAAAAAAGCAGGGCATGTCTGGATGGCCCTGCTTTTTTATTTGGTTATCAGAAATTTCTGGAGAAACCGGTTTGGCACCGATGTTGTTCTTCCTGAAGAGGACATCCGGTCATCTCAGGAAGCCATATGGCTAAAAAGAGGTATTTATGGGTTTTCTCATGTTGGCAGGTTGAGGTTGACTTCCGTATAACTTTGCTTTAACAATCTGTCGGGTTTACTTTGGGGTTTATTTTCCATGTTATTGGGTATAGTACTGCAAACATGGAAAATAGAAGATGATATTTTCCATGTTTGCTATCCTGATATCCGCATAGATGGAAAAATTTCCGTTATATATGAGTGATAGGTGGAAAATTTTCCATCTATTGTAACTGTTATGCTTCGAAGAGAGTCTTTCAATGAAAAATAAATTTCTTAGGCGATATACCGATCTCCCAGCATTGATATGCTTGTTAAAAGAGAAAAAAATTACTCTGCTGGACCCCATGTCATGGGATGATAGTAACGACTCGCACTATCTTACAGTGTATAAAAGTAAGAAAGGGCTAAAA
>DAIEFO010000243.1 GCA_027325475.1 Desulfobacteraceae bacterium
GATAATGATGCCGCCAGCGGTTTTTTGCTCTTCTTCAACCCGTAATACCAATACATTGTCATTCATGGGTCTGATTTTCATCTGCACAACACTCCTTTTTTCTTGTTTTAACTCAATATGTTATATACACGTATATGTTTTGCCAAAAACTAATCATTTTGGTTCATCTGTCAAGGCGACATTGGGTATTGATTGTCTGCAACAAAGTTGATGGCTTCGTAAAAAGTCGTCAAATTCGCCCTTACCATCACCCTTCCCGAAGCGCCGTGATAATATTCAATCGGGATGCCCTGAATGCCGGAAGCACGCCGCCGGCAAACCCCATAATCTGTGAAAACAGGAGAGACTTGATGACGATGCCGGAGGTCAGGGTGAAACGAAAAGCCAGTTCCGAAAAAGTCTGAAAATTCATGGTGGACACAGTAAGAAGCTGAAGAAATGACGCGATAAACAAACCGGCGCATCCACCGATGCCGCCTAAAAGCAGCGATTCCAGCAGAAATGCTGTCAGTATCGCACCTCTCTGAAATCCCAGTGCGCGCAGGACACCGATTTCGACGGTTCGGGCGGCAACAGCCGCATACATGGTGATCATGGCGCCGACAATAGCGCCGACAGAAAATATGATGGTAAGAGACAGCCCCAGAATTCTCAAGAATGTCGCCATGACTTCGGACTGTTCTTTGTAGTAAACCGTCTCGCGTTTGGCTTCGAGGGTGAGCCTGGGGTCGTTCTGGATTCGGGACTGAACGGTTTTAAACGTTTCGGGTTTTCTGAGTTTGAAGAGTATGGAAGAGTACACCGGTCTTCGAAATGCAGACATCATCTGAAAAACGTCTCCCCAGATTTCTGAACTGTATCCCGTGGAACCGGCGTCGAATATGCCTACAATTCGCCATGAACGCATGCCAAAGGTCAGATTGTCCTGGAGTTCCGTGCCTTTGAAGTTTTTGACGATGCTTTTGCCGATCATGATTTCGGAAGAACCGGGACTGGGAAATCCGCCGGCGATCAGGTGTATCTGGGGCCGTAAGGCCAGAGACGCCGCCGATACACCACGGATGACAACATTGGAGCGACTGGAGCTTCCCCGCTTTTCCATCGTGATCATAACGACCATTTCCTTTGCGACGAGCGGCGCGCCATTTTGATCCAGAGCGATTTCCGGCTGGGTTTCGACAATAGATGCCTGCTGGCGGTCGATACCGCTTTGGACCTCTGAAACCGAGGATTTCCGGATGACGATAACGTTGTCGTATGAACCTGTATCCACAAGGGTTTTTTGGAGGCCGTCCGCCAGCATGATGATGGCGGCGAATACAAATACCACCAGCGCCATGCCCAGCGCGGTCAGCGCTGTTGTCAGTCGCCGGGTCAACAGATTTCGCAGGCTGTAATGGAACAGCAGGTTCATCTACCCGGTTCTCCCCAGTCCATCGGCAATACGGATATGAATCACACGCCACATCGGAATCATGGCGGCGACAGCGCCGACGGCCATTGCCGCCCCGATATCCATAAAAATAGTGTCCAGCGAAACATGAAATATGGGGAAAAACTGCCCTACCGCCTCTGCGAAAGCCCTGGCAGCCGGAAACGTCAACGCGATTCCCAATATCCCTCCGATTCCGGAAAGAGCCATGGATTCGCCCAGAATCAGCATGGACAGATAACCGCCGCCAAAACCCAGTGTCTTGAAGACCGCGAACTCGCCCATGCGCTCACGTACGGACATGGCCATCGTATTGGCGACCACCGCCATAATGATAGCGATGATGACACAGGATACTATTTGGATGACGGTCAGAATCGCTTCAGTCATGGAGACAAAGCTCATCTGAAAGGCCTTTTCGGTTTCCGTGAGGGTCTCGGCGTATGAATTTCTGAAGAGCGCATCCACAGCTTCTGAAACATTCGCGGCCATATCCGGATGTTTCAGATCGATGATATAAACTCCGACTTGATCCGCCCTGCGGGGATCGTTTTTTTTAAGGCTTTCGTTGAGATAACTCCAGTGAAAGAAAAACTGGTTTTCATCGGTGGCAGCGTTTTTGCCATGATAGATGCCCTGTAAAACAAAATCCCAATTACCGGGGTAAATGGTTCCTTTCAAGGTAATGGTATCGCCAACAGACCACCCGAAGCGTTTGGCCAGTTTTTGGCCTGCCACACAGGCCTTTCGATCGCGGAAAAAAGCGGTGGCCTGGGCTTCCGGCAACACGAATTCCGGATAAAGATCGAAATAGGAGCGTGGTTCCACGGCAAAATTAACGAAAAAATTTTT
This sequence comes from Desulfobacteraceae bacterium, assembly GCA_027325475.1. Taxonomy (GTDB): domain Bacteria; phylum Desulfobacterota; class Desulfobacteria; order Desulfobacterales; family Desulfatirhabdiaceae; genus RAAP-1. The sequence continues at coordinate 2,285 of DAIEFO010000243.1, forward strand.
TGCATCGATATAAATGCCGCCAAACCAGTTGCTGTAGGATACTTCACGCACGCCGTTGACCCCGCGGATTTTCTCCAGATATGAAATCGGCAGTGGAAATATCAGGGAAGTGGCGTTGCGGGTAATCAGCCTGCTGGACGAAGAGGCGTTTACACCCGCATACCAGGCGCTGATGACAGTTCGCAGCATCCCGAAGGCCAGGATGGCCACACAAATACCCACAATGGTCAGAAATGCCCTCAGTTTATGTCTGAAGACATTCCGAAACAGCAGCTTGAGGCGCATCGGATAAAACGCCTTTCTCCAGATATTTGAGTGTATGGGCTCTGCTGGCCGCGCGCGGATCATGGGTGACCATGACGCTGGTCTTCCCCAGTTGAGTGCAAAGCTGGTCCATCAGTTCAAGAACATCTTCCGCCGACTGTCTGTCCAGATCACCCGTGGGTTCATCAGCCACCAGAATGGTGGGATCCGTGACCACGGCGCGGGCGATGGCGACCCGCTGCTGCTGCCCGCCGGATAGCTGCCGCGGATAGTGATCCATCCTGTCCTGAAGACTGACCAGTGACAGCGCGGTGATGACATGGGCATGTCTGGCTTTTTTTGAAAGAGAAGTCAGCATCAGGGGAAGCTCGATATTTTCATAGGCCGTTAAAACAGGAATGAGATTGTAAAACTGGAAGATAAACCCGACACGCCCTGCGCGCCAGGCGGCCAGCCCTGTTTCGGAAAGCGTTGAAATTTCCGTACCGCCGATCCGGATACTGCCGGAATCCGCTTGATCCAGACCTGCAATCAAATTGAGCAGGGTGCTTTTTCCGGATCCGGATGGGCCCATCAGGGATAAAAATTCACCGTTTGCTATGGTCAGCGAAATATGCTCCAGCACCCGGATACGCTGGCTTCCCCGGCGGTAGGATTTGACGATATCGGTGATTTCAATGACATTCATGGCATTACGGAGCGACCTTGATGACATCGCCGCTGCGGATCCGGGAGCCAGGACTCATCACCACCTTGTCGCCGACCGCAGGTCCGGAGAGAATTTCATCCAGTTCGTTCAGCCGTCTTCCAGTATGAATTGGCACAGCGATGGCCCGGTTGCCTGTGATTCTGTAAACCCAGCTTCGTCCGTCGCGGCGCAAAACAGCCGCATCCGGCACAGCCGTCACAGGCTGTTTTTCATTTTCCTGTACCGCATGGGATAAAAACGCCACTTTGGCGCTCATTTCCGGGAGAATCGCCGGATTGAGGTGTTTGAAGGCTATTTTCACCATGATGGAAGCCTTGGTGCGATCTGCGGTCGGTACGATCATATGCACCCTTCCTGACATACGTTCATTCTGCAAGGCGTCCAGATAGATTTCACAGGGCTGACCCTGATGGACTTTCTCAATATTGGATTCCGACACGTCCACTTCCACCTGGAGCGATCTCATATCCGCCAGATTGACCACTGCGGCTTTGGCGTTGGCGGCGGCCCCAAGCGGCGT
>DAIEFO010000244.1 GCA_027325475.1 Desulfobacteraceae bacterium
TCCACCACCACCAGAATAACGGCCTCCGGATGATCCGCCGGCAGAAATCCGATGAATGACGATACATATTTGCCTTTTGCATAGATTCCATGGTCAATCTTCTGGGCGGTGCCGGTCTTGCCGCACACGTCATATCCATCGATCGCCGCATTGACGCCGGTGCCTCCCGGAGCGACCACCGTTTTCAGCATTTCACGCACCGTGCGGGCTGTTGCTGCGGATACAGCCTGGCGTATTGGTACCGGTTCGATTTTTCGGATAATTTTACCGTCGGCGTCTGTAATGGCCTGAACCAGATGCGGCTTCATCAGAACGCCATCATTGGCAACAGCGGCTGTGGCAGTGATTAACTGGATGGCTGTTACGGATATTCCTTGACCGAATGCGATAGTGCCCTCATCGATTTTTCGCCATCGGGTGTAGGATGACAGAAGACCTGGGCTTTCTCCGGAAGCCTCAATGCCGGTTTTCTCTCCGAATCCGAAATTATGAAGGTTGTTATACAGAATTTCGCCGCCGATCATCTGACCAACTTTTATCGCACCGATATTGCTGGAGTATTTGATAATTTCCTGTAAAGTCAACGTCCGGTAGGAATGCGTGTCATGTACGATGTTGGAACCTACCCGAAACGCTCCGTTTTCACAATAAAACGTGGTGGTTGGCTTGCAGATTTTGGACTCGATGGCGGCTGAAGCGCTGAAGATTTTCATGGTAGAGCCGGGTTCGAACGGGTCTGTAAAGGCGCGGTTTCGTATATCGTATCGTGGATAGTCTTGATAGGAATTCGGATTGAAACGCGGATAATGCGCCAGCGCCAGGATACCCCCGGTTCGTGGATCCATGACAATGGCGATGCCGGATTTAGCAGAGAATCCTACCACCGCATCTTCCAGGGCTTTTTCGGTAGTGTACTGAATGGCGCCGTCGATAGTCAGAACCAGATTGTGACCGTCACAGTTGGGATCCGTATTTTTTTCAGAATCAAATCTGCGTCCCAGAGCATCTTTGAGCACCTTGACCTTGTCCTGCTTTCCCTGGAGCTCGGAATTATAAAAATATTCCAGACCCTCGATCCCCTTGCCGTCGATGCCGCAAAATCCAATGGCTTGAGCGGCAAGAGAACGGTTGGGATAGAATCGGCTGTGATCCGGCAGAAACATAACGCCTGGAAGCTTCATTGCTTCCAGTGTACTTGATTCTTNAGGAGATATTTGCCGTTTAATCCATATAAACGGTTTTTTGGACAGAAGCTTGGCAATAACTTCCTGACGGTTTATCCCGAGCGTATCCGAAAGCGCTTTGGCAGTTGCCCGTGCATCAGTAATCTGAGCGGGATGCACACCGATGGATGTTACATCAATACTGACAGCCAGTTTTCGATGACAGGCATCGAAAATATCTCCGCGCTTTCCAGCAATGATTTCCTGCTTTTCATACTGGCCGGAAGCCTTATCCGCGAGCCAGTCCCGAATAATAACCTGGTAATACACGGACTTTGTGGCCATTACACAAAAGAGAAGATACATAATGAAAGATAGAACCCGGATACGGGATCGCAACGCCTTATTTTTTTCTTGTCTTTTCATGGCAACACCACCATCTGATCACGGGATGGCGGTTCAAGCTTCAACTGCTGTCTGGCAATTTCAGAAATCCGGTCTGGGGATTTCAGCCGTGCAAGCTCAACCACCATGCTGCTTTTAAGTGAAGACAGTTTTTGATGAATTTCATCATCTTTGACCATTTCATATCCCAGACGGGTACATTGCACCCGACACCAGGTGTAAAAAACAAGTTCGATGACAAACAATCCCAAAAGAAAAATCCAGAGTCCAAGATAGTTGGACTTCTGTTTTTTGGCGGCATCCTGCGACGGTGCGGCATCTTTCCAAGTCGATTTTCTCGAAGAATTTACGGCGATTTCGTTGCTGCTCATAATTTCTCCAGCACCCGAAGCCGTGTACTCCTGGCCATTGGATTCAGCTGAATTTCGTTTTCTGTGGGCCGCACGGCCCTGGATGTCAGTACACGGGCTGTTGGAACTTTTCCACAGACACAGCGCGGAAAATCCGGAGGGCACTGGCATTTGGACTGAAGCTGTCTCATATGCTGCTTTACCATACGATCTTCCAGAGAATGAAAGGACAAAACACAGAGCCTGCCTCCCGGATTCAGCAGATCCGTTACCTGGCTCAAAAAATTTTTCAGCATTTCAAGCTCGTCATTTACGGCAATACGAAGTGCCATAAAAACACGGGTTGCCGGATGAATTTTCTGGCGATATCGTGCAGAGGCCGGCAGTGCTCCAAGCACAATATCTGTCAGTTGTTTGCTGCTGGAAATTACCTGACTTTTACGGCTCCCCACAATTTTCCGGGCGATGGCGCGCGAATACCGTTCTTCGCCATATCTGAAAAATAAATCGGCAAGGGCTGACTCACTGAACGAGCGGATGATATCTGCGGCCGTCATATCGGATGTGATATCCATTCGCATGTCCAGAGGCTCATCTGCCTTGAAGCTGAAGCCTCTGCCACTTTGAGCGATTTGATGCAGGGAAAGCCCCAGATCGAGAAGGACGCCATCCACACCGGTAATGTTCAACTGCGACAGAAACTCCTGAATTCGGATAAAATTACCGTGAAAAATATGTACATGTGGAGCAAATTCCTCCAGTACGACAGCAGCGTTTCGGACAGCGTCCACATCCTGATCGATGCCGATCAGGATACCTCCCGGGCTCATTTTTTGACAGATATCCAGCGCATGGCCACATCCGCCCAGGGTGCCGTCCACATAGATTTTTCCAGGTTGACAATTCAGATAGAAGGCCACTTCCCTGGGCATTGCCGCAATGTGATGATAGTCCATGATCACAGCCCCAGTCTGGCAATTTCGTTTCTGACATCCTCCTTCTTCATATCCGTGTCCATTGTCAGATTTTCCTGATCCCAGTTTTCACGCGACCATATTTCAAAATGATCCAGCACCCCAACCATGACGATCTCCTTATCCAGAACCGCATATTGTCTTAAACTGGGTGGGATCAGTATGCGGCCCTGCCGATCGCAGGGGCACTCAAAGGCGCCGCCGATAAAAACCCTGCGAAATCTGCGCATGGCTTCGCTTTTTTCGACCAGAGACAGTATCCGGTTTTCGATTTTCTGCCATTCCGGAAGTGTGTATGCCACCAGGCACTGATCCATTCTGGAAATCATCAGAGAATCCGTTCCGCTGGCAGAAATACTGTCTCGAAACCTGACTGGTACAATGATTCTGCCCTTCGGATCAATGGTATGGTAACTGCATCCGCGCAAAATATTCGTCCCTCCACTTTGCTCCACAAAAATCATACAATTACATTTTACAGGCACTGTCAAGTAAAAAATTAAAACTTATTTTCCATAATTTAAAAAAGTTAATTATTGGATTGATGGTTCTGCAAAGTTTTTGATATCCGCACTTTTCAAATGTTTTTGTCCCCGCCTTGTTTCAGAGTCATCTATTTGGTATTATAGCTTTTTATGATATTTAAGAGTGAGGCTCGAAATGTATCTGAAGTGACGGATCTAAAAGGTGGAGTTATGTGGAGATAAAATTGATACCCTCGTAAAAAGTCGATTTTGGGACGGCTTTGTAAAAAGTTCGCAGGCAAGGCGCGCAAATTCTGAGGAGTGAGGCGTACTTTTGGGTACGCCGCAACGACGAAGGATGCAGCGCAACGCAGCATCCGGACTTTTTACG
>DAIEFO010000245.1 GCA_027325475.1 Desulfobacteraceae bacterium
CTCCAGAGTATCCGTGACGCCGACACCTTCCAGCAGTGCGGCAGCCACAGTATCATATCCCGGCGCCACCCGGACATGATGCAGCAATCTGTCCGGCCCTGCGTTTGTCGCAGCACATGCCGCCGCCCGGTTTTGAATATCGGATAAGGGGATGCAGCCGCACCGGCCCGCCTGCCGGGAGTGCAGCCATGAGATAATGTGAAGCCCTGTTTCCGGGGTATCCACCAGCAGATATTGCAGCGATTCGCCCAGCACACTTTCAAGTGCGGTTTCATAAGACGGCTCCGGATCCAGAAATTCAGCGACCAGTCCGGAAATTCCCGACAACTCCGGGTCCGGTTCCGATTTTCGCGCCTGCTGCATGACGGTGCGGACGCCGGAATGATATCCTTCGAAATTATCCGCCATCTTTCTGAGAGCGTTTAATCGGGATGCGGTTCCGGCCTTTTCCATGTTCAGCGTCTGCGTCAGCCTGACTTGCTGCCCCAGCGCATTGGCCGCGGTATCCAGCTCCTGTTTCTGTATCTGGATGTCCGAGGACAGCCACACCATATCCTCCTGAAGGCTCGTCAGCTCGTTTCTGGACGCCGCTTCGGCTTTTTCATTCTCGGAAACTTCCCGCGTCGCGGTATATACATCTTCATCCACCCGCTTGAGACGCCTTCTCAGCGCATCCCGGCTGGATGACGCATGTTCGCATACATGCTGGCACCTGGCTTCCTGCCCGGACAAGTCCATCAACCGGGCATTCAGCGTATCGCGATTTTTTTCGGTGTCTTTCAATCTGGACTGCGTTTCCCGCGAGCCGGCGGCAACCGCTTTCAGCGCTTCAGATGCTTTTTGGATGTCTTCCTGGAGGGCTTGCTGCTGCGCCTCGATGCCAGCAATTTCATCGGCGATTCGTGCTGTTTGAGATTCAAGATCGCTTCGCGTGCCGTCCAGCGCCGTACATTCTTCCGTAAGACGGGATATATCGGTTTTCAGGTGAGCGACATCATTTTCGAGACGATCTGCCTCACGGTGGCAGTCCTGCTTCCGGTTCTGACCGTCTGTGATTTTCTGGTTGAGCTGAAGATGGGTGAGCCGGATGGATGCCACCACAGCTTCCAGTTGGGCGGAGTGGGACTGATGGCCGGCGTCCTGATCGTTGAGACCCTCAAGAAGGGCTTTTTTCTGTTGAATCTCTGTCTGAAGCTCCTGATACCGGAACAGGTTCAGCAGGATATCGAGTTGCTGAATTTTTTTCTGATACCCGCGGTAGGCTTCCGCTTTTTTGGCCTGACGCTCGAGCGATGCCATCTGATGCTCAATTTCGGTAATGATATCCGTCAGGCGCAGCAGATTCTGTTCCGTGCCTTCCAGCTTCCGGAGCGCCTCGACCTTGCTGGCCTTGTACCGGGTGATACCGGCGGCTTCCTCGATATACCAGCGCCGTTCTTCGGGCCCGGCTTCGGTAATGGCGCCAATATTTCCCTGCTGGATCAGAGCGTAGGATTTGGCGCCCATGCCGCTTCCCATAAAAACCTGATGGATGTCCTTGAGACGGCACGGCTGCCGGTTGATGAGATAGGTGCTTTCTCCGGAACGGTACAGGCGCCGGGTCAGCATGATTTCGGAAAATTCCCGGAGGGGTTCCGGTGCAGAGTCATTGTCATTGATCAGGGTCAGGGAAACTTCCGCCATGTTCAGAGACGATTTTCCGGAGCTGCCGGCAAAAATGACGTCTTCCATCGACTTGCCCCGCAGTTGCCGGACGCTTTGTTCGCCCATCACCCATCGGAGCGCATCCATGACATTGCTTTTGCCGCAGCCGTTCGGACCGACAATGGCCAGTATGCCGGAGGGGAAGTGAATGCCCGTTTTCTCATGAAACGATTTGAATCCGGAGATTTCCAGTTTTTTAAGCTTCATACACGGGTACGATCTACATATTCCGGCAACAGCGCAGCGCACTCCGTCAGCACGTCACCCATAATGGCCATGCGCCTTTTGTTCAACGTCATGGTGGATATTCTGCCCTGTCTGCCGATCTCTTCAGCGGTTTCCGGATGCTCCCACAGATACAGGATTTGCGTTTTCAGATTCCGGATGTCACCCGAGGGATAAAACATGGCTGTCTGCCGGTGAACCGCGTATTCGCGGGTGGCCATATTTTCGGCGACAACCAGCGGTTTTGCCATCGCCATCGTCTCCAGCATGCTGATCTGGCCGGCAGATATCCGGTAGTCTTTGAGTGGCAGCACGACCATGCGGCTGAATGAAATCCAGCGACGCATTTCCGTGTTGGAAACATAGTCCCGGATCAGATGAACATGTTCCGGAACGGAAACCTGCGGACAGTATCCGCGGGATAAAATATATGTCTGAATCCCCAGCGGCGTGACGGCCTGAATCAGCGTATCGAAATCCCGATCGCTTTTACCGAAAGCAAAAATATAATCCGCTCCGGGATGCGCCGGTTCATTGAAACTGGCAGGGGATTCCGCCAATGGCAAAAACCGGATCCGGCTGAGGGGAATGTTGAACATACGGCTGTAAATAATTTCTTCCTCAGCAGATGTGGTAAAAAAATAGTCGATGCCGGGAATCGCCAGTTGCAACAGACATACCTGAAGCCGGTAAAGCCAGCGGGTCTGCGTCAGGTCGATATGGAAATCCTGAATGATATGAACCGGCGGTTTTCCAGCGTGGAAGAACCGCTTCAGAAGGCCGTAACAGACCCCCAGCCGCATTTGCCAGGAAATGACCACATCAAAGCGCTTCCTTTTAAAGATTGCCGTGACAGGCACATAAAATTCGGACAGATAACAGGACAGCGCAATAAGTTTGCCGAAAGTCGTTCGTTTGGGCAAAACCGGCTGCTGCACCGCGACATCCTGCACCCGCTGTCTGAGGGAATGCAGAAGATGCCATTTTCCGTCTTCCCTCCAGTTGACCAGCATCAGGAGTTTCAATCGTGAATACCCCCTGCCAGGCCGCTGTTCATCTGCCATCGACAACTCCAAGTTCCGCCCTCCGGTTCATAGCACGGCCCTCCGGAGTTTTGTTGTCGGCAATCGGCATGCGCTTGCCATATCCCTTGACCTGAATTCTGGCGGATGCAATGCCTTTTTCAATCAGATAGCGCCGCACCGCATCGGCCCGCCGTTCGGAAAGCTTCTGATTGTATTCATCCGAACCGATAGCGTCCGTATGACCGCCGACCATCAGCGGCATCCCCGGATGTGCTCTCAGATACGCCATGTGCTGATCCAGTACCGGAACGTATATTTTTTTGATATTGTACTTATCGAAATCGAAATGCACGATCGCCAGCCGGATAGGCCCAGTGATGGCAGCGCTGGTATCCGGCCCTGTCAGAGAAGCCTGCTGAATACCGGATTTTTCATCTTTAGACTGGTACAGCACCGTGCTGTAGAGTTTCTGATCCGGGTCCAGCCAGAACGCAATGCCTTCATCGTCCAGCACGTATTTATATTTCAATATCCTGCCGGCGTTGTAAAACTCATACAGTTTTTTATTGCCTCGATATTGTAAAGGGAATTCTTCTTTCGCCCGTCCGGTCGGATCCACGCCATTTTCGGTTTCCGTGGCAGCCTTGTTCTGAATCAGTGGCGAGGGCTGATAATTCAGTTTTTCAACAGACGCGTGAGTGCCGAATTCCCTTTCAATGTCCGAAAGATAAATACCAACCGCCTTTGATGTTTTTCCAACGGATCCCTGAAAGTCTCTTGAAAGATAGAT
>DAIEFO010000246.1 GCA_027325475.1 Desulfobacteraceae bacterium
CTCGTCGTCGGATTCCTTCTTGCCATTTTTGACAGAGCCACATCCATGTTCTGGCCCCGGCCGGCAGTGGCGGCCATGGATGTAATTTTTCTGGCCGCCGTTACCGGCGCTTTTCATCTGGACGGCCTGGCGGATGCCGCGGACGGCATGATGGGACACCGCTCACGGGAAAGAGCGCTTGAAATCATGAAAGACAGCCGTGTCGGCGCCATGGGGCTTGTCACCGTTGTGTGCTGCCTGATGGTCAAGTGGGCAGGCCTCATGGCTGTTAACGCACACCATCGTTTTCTGATCCTGATACTGATTCCCGCCTATGCGCGCAGCGGCATGCTGTTTGGAATGCGCACACTGCCTTACGGAAGGCCGGGCGGCACGGCATTCGCGTTTTTTGAAAATCCGCTTCAAAATGAGGATTTCCGGTGGATGCTTTTGCTGGCGGCAGGTTCGCTTTTTTTAGGATGGCGGGGGCTTTGGCTGAACCTGGCGTTTGGCATGACGCTCACCGCCATACTTTTATATTACCGGAAACGCATGGGATGCATCACCGGAGATATGCTGGGAGCTATGACAGAACTCACGGAAACCATTCTCTTTCTGATGCTGTCCGCAGGGTGGATGTCATGATACACGGCCACGGCGGCAATATTTTCGACAATGCCAGGCAGCTCGGATGCAACCCTGCGGATATCCTGGATATGAGCAGCAACGTGAATCCGCTGGGCCTCATGCCCGGTCTGATACATCATCTGGCGCTGCAACTGGAGCAGATCACCGCACTTCCTGAAGCAGACGCCGGCAGCATCACCCGCTTGTTTTCAGACCTGCATGGGATGGCAACTGAAAAAGTGCTTGCCGGCAACGGCACCACACAGTTGATATACATCCTTCCCGGAGCATTAAAATTAAGACAGATACTGATTCTGGGACCTACTTACGCGGATTATGAAGATGCCTGCCGCATGAACGGGGTGTCATACCGATGTGAATATACCGACGCCCCCCACGGCTTCCGTCATGATTTCAGTCAACTCGAAGCGGAATTGGAACACTGCAATGCAGTCGTCATTTGCAATCCCAACAACCCGACCGGTGTTCTGATACCACGTGAAACGATCATGACGCTGTGCCAAAAACATCCGGAAATTCTGTTCATTCTGGATGAGTCCTATATGCCCTTTGTACCCGATCCCATGACACAGAGCCTGATAACTTGCAACCTGCCCAATGTCATCGTTTTAAACTCCATGTCCAAGATTTTTCGCATTCCAGGACTGAGGATCGGTTTTGTCATTGCGCCACCAGCCATCATTACATCCATTGCCCGGTATATGCTGCCCTGGAGCGTCAACGCGCTGGCCCAGGCCGCCGTCGCCTATCTGATGACGCACGATCCGGAAGTAACGGCGTTTATCCAGGAGACCCAGAATGTTCTCTCCGCTGAAAGACAATTTATTATAGACAGCCTTCAATCCGCTTTCGGCCTCACGCTGTTTCCCAGCGTCACATCGTTCATTCTGGGAGAATTAAAACGCCATACCGCTGCAGAACTTGCCGGATACCTGCTCAAAGACCGGATATTGATTCGGAACTGCGCCAACTTCGGAGGGCTGTCGGAACGATATTTCCGCATTTCACTGAAAACGCATGCTGTCAATGCGATGCTCGCTGACCGGCTTCGACAATTCTGCGCGGAGACGACCGTACCGTGACAGAATCCGCGGGAATTTATGTTCACATCCCCTTCTGTGTCCGGAAGTGTATCTACTGCGATTTTTATTCGATCACCGATTTATCGCTTCAGGACACATTTGTCGATGCGTTAAAAGCCGAAATCGATACCGCTGAAAATACCAATATCCTGCACTTTGACTCGGTTTATATCGGCGGGGGCACGCCGTCGCTTCTGGAGGTTGGTTGTCTTGCGGAAATCCTGGAACAAATTCATCACCGGTTTCATCCTGCGCCATCGTCTGAAATCACCATAGAGGTCAATCCTGGAACCGTAACGGCGGACAAGCTGAGAGCATTTCATCATCTTGGCATCACGCGGCTGAATATCGGGGTTCAGTCTTTTCAGAACGCCCATTTGAAATGGCTGGGAAGAATCCATACGGCTGAAGACGCCCGAAACGCCATTGGCTGGGCAAGAGCCGCTGGATTTGAACAGATCGGGATCGACCTGATTTACGGCCTTCCGGAACAACGCCGAAAAGTGTGGGAGGAAGACATTCAATGCGCCACATCTTTTAACCCGGAGCACCTGTCCTGTTATACGCTGACCTGCGAGCCCGGCACCCCGCTGGATCACATGCGGCGCCGCCGTCAATACACCCCTCCTGACGATGCCGAAGGGTACGAACTTTTTGAAACGACACGAGTAGCGCTGGCCAAGGCCGGGTATCCGATGTACGAAGTTTCCAATTTTGCCCGTGAAGACGCCGGCGCCTTAAACGCCAATCGGTCGCGTCACAATCAGAAATACTGGCAGGGATCGCCATATATCGGTTTTGGTCCGGCGGCTCACTCTTATATGTATCCGGTCCGGCGCCGCAATCACCGGGATATCCACGCATACATGGCGGATCTGCATCAGGGAAAACGCCCGATCGCCGAAACGGAAACCCTGACCCGTGAACAGCAGATGATCGAAATGATTTTTTTAGGATTTCGGACCATTGAAGGAATTTCACTTCAGAGGTTTCAGCAAACATCCGGACTGAACTTCGCAGATGTTTTTTATGATCTGCTGTCGGACCCGGATATCCGTCCGCATATTTCCCTGACGGATGATTTTTGCCGTCTGACCTTTCAGGGCATGGCGCTGCTGGATTCCATAACGCAGATGTTCGTGGATCGTCTCTGAGGGTTTAGCGCCCTATAGCGTTATTTCCAGTTTTCGATATCACTTAGTTTGTATATCTGATGTTTTTCTCCATCGGATATGATTTTAACTAAGATCCCATGCGATTCCAGTTCATGCAGACCGGCTTCCAGAGCTTCTGGAGAAGCATTCCAGACATTCAGAAGATTTTTGATGGAAAGCGTCGATCCGGCATCCGCCAGACCGCAGCAGAGCAAATACAGGGACGTCGTTTCCATCGGAAATCCCAGTTCAAATATTTTCTGATGCATTGAAGGCGCCTGTTTCACGTCATTCATAATGACTCCTATACGACAGGGTCGTCCATTCGTGTATCGAACACACGTTTACTTTTACGTTCGGAACGCGGCAACGACCCGTAGGGAACGATTTCCGCAACCGGGGTAATCAACACCTTTTTCTTGATCTGATGCACCAGTTGACGGCTGAGCGCATCGTCCTGAGCAACATCCGTATCCCTGCTGCGTTCCACGACCAGACGCATGACGCCACGCTCGGATGCATCTCTGGACAGGTGGATCTGATACTCGGATCCCAGCCCCGGAATTCCGGAAATGATTGCGTCGATAGTGGATGGATAAATATTCACGGCTCTGAATTTGAACATGTCGTCGGTTCGCCCTCGAATCCGCGAATGTCGGGGCATGATGGAGCCACAGGTACAGGCGCCGGGAATGATCCGGGTGATATCCCGCGTCCGGTAGCGAATCAGGGGAACCGCCTCCTTGCACAGAGTCGTTACCACCATTTCACCCCATTCCCCCTCCGGAAGCGGTTTCAATGTATCCGGGTCTATGATTTCAAGGATATAATAATCCGCCCAGTAGTGAATACAATCGTGATCCGGGCATTCGATTCCGGTT
>DAIEFO010000247.1 GCA_027325475.1 Desulfobacteraceae bacterium
GGCACGAAGATCCGCTGCAAAATCAGCGATGGTGAAGTCCGTTTCATGCCCAACGGCCGATACCACCGGAATTTGTGACGCGGATATCGCCCGCGCCACCCGTTCCGAATTAAACGCCTGCATATCTTCCAGAGAACCGCCGCCTCTGGCCAGAATGATGACATCGGATGACATTCGGGCGTTCAGCAGCATTAATGCGTTCTCGATGTCATGAATTGCTGTGTCACCCTGCACCTTTACCGGAACAATTTCGATGGGAATACCTGGGAAGCGTCTGGCAGCGATGCGGATGATGTCATGAATCACCGCGCCGTCCGGAGACGTGATCACGCTGACGACAGAAGGAAAAGAGGGAATGTTTTTTTTCCGGCTTTCATCAAAAAGGCCTTCTGACGCCAGCCTGGCCTTGAGTTGTTCGAATGCAATCTGAAGTGCACCAATGCCTTTGGGCTCCAGATATTCCAGAATAACCTGGTAGGCGCCTCTGGGTTCATAAACGCTGATTCTGCCGAGGCCGACAATCCGCTGTCCGTCTTCAAGATCAAATTGAAGATTCCGTATCTGCGGACGGAACATGACCGCGGCTATCTGTGAATGCGCATCTTTCAGGGTGAAATAATAATGACCCGATACGGGTTTCCGGAAATTGGATACTTCGCCGATTATCCATATCAGCGGAAACGCTTTTTCCAGAAGAACCTTGATCTGATCGTTGATTTCAGAAACGGTATATACGCGGCGCTGTTCAATCATATGAAGATATCATTTGCGGGCTTTTCTCAATCTGTAACGTCTGATAATGGATATTATGTAAACTTTTTGATAAATCCGACATCATGCGGGCTTTTTAAACTGTCCGGCGTTTCATGAGAAAGTCGCGCACTGCAGGCGCTGCATAGACGGATTCATGCGGCAGATCGTTCAGAACATCCGCCAGAATCGAATTTCGGATGTGGATGGAAAGCTGTTTGTCCAGGAACATGATTCGCTGTCCCTTGATAATACACAAGCCGCTTTTGGCTTTAAAGCCCATTGCCGACAGCCGTTGTTCAGAAATCTGAATGCCGATTTTAGCCGCCAGTTCTTTAAGCCCCTGATACAGATGTTCCGGTTTCATCTTTCATGCGGATCTGGCAAGTTCAATGGCGTCTTTGAGTATCAGCGTCCCACTGTAAAGCGCTTTGCCGGTAATGATTCCTGTCACCCCTGATTTTGCCAGCGGCAGCAGGTTTCGGATGTCATCGAGCGTGGAAACGCCCCCGGAAGCCACCACCGGAATGGAGACGGATTCTGCAAGCTGCTGAGTTTCTTCGATGTTGGGGCCGGTTTGCATACCGTCCCGATGGATATCCGTAAAATTGATGGCTGCAACGCCGAAATCTTCAAACTGCCTGGCCAGATCAACAGCCAGGATATCGGTCGTCCGCGTCCATCCTTCAATGGCCACCCTGCCTTTTCTGGCATCAATACCCACGACGACCCGTCCTGGATATTGAAGGCATGCCTCGCGCACCAGCTCCGGATTCCGGATGGCCTCGGTGCCGATAACCACTCTGCCGATACCGATATCCATATAACGGTGTATGGTTTCCATATTCCGGATGCCGCCACCAACTTGAACCGGTATATGGATTTTCTGAAGAATGTGCTGAATGGTTTCCAGATTTACAGGCGTTTTTTCAATAGCTCCGTTCAAATCCACGACATGCAGCAGTTCCGCCCCCTGCCCTTCCCACTGAACGGCCATGGATGCCGGGTCATCAGAAAAAACCGTTTCTGCATCCATACGGCCCTGAAGCAGCCGAACGCATCTGCCATCCTTGATATCTACCGCAGGAATCACCATCATGGTTTGGGAAATCTCCTTAATATGGCTTCAAGACCTTCCTTAGCCAGTTCTTCGGCGGTAATCCAGCTACCCTTCCGATGCATGAAGGTGTTAAAATCCAGTATGTTTTCACTGAGCGGCTTCTGGGTTTCGTCAAAGCGGTCAGACCAGATCAAGCGGCCGGTGGCGACATCGATCAGACTCAGATCAAACGCTACAGAAGCCGGATGTTCAACGGCAATACGGTTTCCCTGTTTGTCTATAAACCGAAAAACATGTCCGACCAGTACCGCGTCGGCGCCGATCTGCTTTCCTGCCTTTACATACTGTTTCAAACTGTCGGATGTCGTATCGCTATTCGGAACCGTACCGGACAGGATATCCTGATATCCTTCCGAGGAAAGAATGGTGTACTTCCCGGATGTTTGAAGAAGACTGACGAGCGTTGACGTTAAATATGACGTCGCTGAATCCGGCACATAACCGGTCATCATTACATGGCCGGAAAGATAGGATCTGGCATTGACATTTACACCATAAATCTTTGTAATATCTTGAAATGGAAGCACCGCAATGGATTTGATCCCCACGGCTTTGACCGGTTTCTCAGGTTGAACATTCCGGGTGTTACATGCCGCAAGCAGCATACATGCCAGACAGATAACTCCCCATCGGGATACATATTTCAGCAATGATATCATTATAAATGGCCTTTGGTAGAGTGAATGTCCGTGATGCGGTTGTCTATGGCGACGGCCTCATCCATGGCCCGGCCCAACGCCTTAAAAATAGATTCTAGAATATGATGAAGATTCTCACCATAAGCAACGTTGATGTGCAGATTCATGCCGGCATGAACTGAAAATGCCCTAAAAAACTCCATAGCCAGCCCGGCATCGAAAACCGTATCCGCCCTGGATATCCGTTCTGGAACATGATACACCAGATAAGGTCTGCGGGAGAGATCCACCGTAACTGCCGTCAGTGTTTCATCCATTGGGACCACCGTATGGCCGTAACGCCGAATGCCTTTCCGGTCTCCCAGCGCCTTTTCTATGGCATCCCCTAAAACCAGTCCGGTATCTTCGACCGTATGGTGCATATCCACATGAAGATCGCCTGTAGCCTGAACCGAGAGATCAAAAAAACCATGTGCTGCAAACAGGGTCAGCATATGATCTAAAAAGCCGATACCCGTTGATACATCCCGTTTTCCGCTTCCATCCAGATCGATGGACACCTTGATATCGGTTTCAGATGTTTTCCGGTGAATAACCGCCGTGCGTCCCATGACAACAGTACCTCGTGATAAGTATAAAACAACAAAGGAGATGCAGCGTGTGAAGCTGCATCCTTATAACTGCGCTTAGTAACGAACGTATCCAGTAAAGTCAACAGAATTCATGGCTGTATGCACTTTAAAAGAAAAACGGTTTTTCTTGACATCCAGGCCGGGTTTATTTAATACCGGTCAATATCGGACTGCTGAACCCCAAAAAATCAAAAAATGAACAGCCGCGCAGAAGCCGTTTTTTTTAAGTCGTCAGATGCAGTATCTTTGGAGAGTGCAGCGCAGGTGCTGCTATTCAGACCTTCGGCGAAACCGTCAAATGTTATGGCGAGGAGGGACATTTATGTATGTTGGCCGTGTTATGCACACAGACCTGGTAACGGTGCCGCCAGAAATGACTCTGGTTGATGCAATGGAATTGATTACCCGTAAACAGATTGCCCATCTTCTGGTGGTGGACAAAAAAAACAAACTGGTAGGCTTGGTTTCAGATCGTGACTTAAAGCAGAACTGGGCATCTCCGGCCACCACGTTAAGCACCCATGAGCTGAATTACCTGCTGACCAAGGTGACCGTCAGCATGATCATGATCAAAAAG
>DAIEFO010000248.1 GCA_027325475.1 Desulfobacteraceae bacterium
ATGAAGCGCAGCGTATCCATGATGTGGGTTTGAAATTCAAGCTGATCACCGATCAAATTCCTCAACTGCAATTGGTTGCTACGGGTTCTTCGGCCTTTGAACTGGCCAACCAGATACAGGAACCACTGACAGGCAGAAAGTGGGAATATCAGCTCTATCCCCTCTCATTTGAAGAAATGGCCCGCCACCATGGCGTCATGGAAGAAAAACGGTTGCTGTCTCATCGTCTGGTATTTGGATACTATCCGGAAGTGGTGACATCCGCCGGTAATGAAAAAGAAATCCTCCGACAGCTTTCCGACAGCTATCTGTACAAGGATATCCTGATGTGGGAAAACATCAAGAAACCGGAGAAACTGGTTCATCTGATGCAGGCCCTCGCCTTCCAACTGGGCAGTGAAGTGTCTTATAGCGAGCTTGGAAAAACCCTGCGAATGGATCATCAAACTGTTGAGAAATATATTCAGTTGCTGGAAAAAACCTATGTCATTTTTCGATTGGGCGCTTTCAGCCGGAATCTGAGAAAAGAGCTGAAATGCAGCCGGAAAATTTATTTTTATGACAATGGTATTCGTAATGCGCTAATTGCCAATTTTAATCTACTTGAAATGAGATCGGATATCGGAAGCCTTTGGGAAAACTTCTTAATCAGCGAACGAACCAAAGCACTTCACTATCATCGCTTGTGGGCAAATTCCTGGTTCTGGCGCACGCAGGATCAGCAGGAAATTGATTATATAGAAGAACGGGATGGAAAGCTTTCTACGTGGGAATTCAAGTGGAATCCTAACGTCAGACCGCGTTTGTCTAAAACTTTCGCCAAAGCCTATCCGTCTCACGAATTCACCGTTATTACACCGGACAATTTCGAAGATTTCATCTGCATGGACATACCCTAAACGGTTGCAAATCGCGGTTTAATTTTTACAACATGTCAACATTATTGACAATATATGCAAAACATCGCCGAATTTCGAATGGTTTTGTAAAAAATTCGCAGGCAAGGCTCGCAAATTCGCAACGATGAAGGGTGCAGCGTAACGCAGCATCCGGACTTTTTACGATGCCGTCAATTTTAACGACTCCGTAAAAAGCTCGCATGCCGCGTTGTATCGCGGCCCTGTTCCCTCCGATGACATGGCCGTCATCAGTTCCTGTTTTTCCGGTTATCTTTTTCTTTCATGTGTACTGTCTGAATTATCGCGCGGTTTAAAAAATCATAGATCGCCCGATTCACTTCATGCGGTTTTTCCATAGGGGAGAAGTGCCCTGCGTCCCGAATGGTCAACAGTTCGGCGTTTTTGATATTGTCAGATAGAAATATACCATATTTTACAGGCGTCAGCTTGTCGTCGGTTGCAGCTAGAACCAGGATGGGTATTTCAATCCGGACGAGTTCCGCCGTTACGTCAAAACCATCACAGGCCCGGAAATCACCGGACGCAATGGCTGGCTGGCACTGGGTGGAAGCTTCTATTTCAGGACGAAGTTCCTTTATGTCCGTTTTGGCTGAAATCGCCATGGAAAAAATTGACTTCACAAAATCGGCGTATTTTTTTTCGATCAGTTCAAAAATCAGGGGTGTTACCTTCAATCTGGCGCCCGTATTAATGAGGATTCCCGCTGAAAAGCGATCTGGATGATCCAGAATAAGCCGCTGGGTGATGGCGCCCCCCATGCTCAGTCCACAGGGTATGGGCAGGGGGGGCTGAATGACATCCATGAATTCTGTAACCATGTCGGCGTATCCGGCAATATCGCTCTTGCCTTGTCCCGCACTGGCGCCATGCCCGGGAAGATCAACGGCAACCGTATTGAAGGCTTCCGACAACCCCTCAACCTGAGCATTCCAGAATATGTTGTTCGATGCCGCCCCGTGAATAAAAATGAGCGTCGATTTTTCAGGGTCAAACGGCCAGCGCCCGCAGGTAAAGCTGATGCCGCCCATTTTGAGTTTTTCCATGGTTGATCCTCTCGTAAAAAGTCGTCAATCATTTCTTGATGAGATTTTGTCCATTTTTAGTTGAAGACTTTTTGAACATGATGACCCGATCGTAAAGAAGTTCACTCGGGTTGGGTCCAACCGCTGTCGCAGGTTCAAGATATGCTCGAAATGCTACAAACAGATTCTGGCTCAAATCCACACTATCGCAGGGTTGGAGATAATCGGGCAGTGCAATTTTAAGACATTGTGTATCACTGCCGCAATTGCGTGCCGCTTTCCATGCGTAGAGATAGGGCGCATTATCATTATTTGGGATATAACCAGCAGCACTTCCTGTGAAAACTGGACTATTGACCGAACTGACTCCCAGTTCCTTGTCTTCCTGATAAACGACGAAACTCGAGTATGTTGCCTTTCCGGTAGCCTGGTGGTTGACACCGTAAATGACCAGAAACTCATCAGGATCATCCTTCAATTGAAAATCTTCTGTCGTTCTGAGATAGCTTGTATCACGAATTTCGCCAAGGAGGTTTGCCTTTCTTTGAATACCATCCAGCCATTCGTTGAGCCATACTTGGGTAGTGAGTTCTGTCGCCACATATCCAGGATATTTATCTATAATAGCCTTTTTCAACTCTTCGAGAGAGGGCATCAGGTCAGCTTCTGTCATGCCTGTGCCACGAACGCGAAGTAACGGCGTAGGAAAAGGGTCAAGCGGTGTGGTTGACGATGGCTGGCTCAGGTAAAGCACAGTCATTCCAGGATTCTGCATATAGTCGTCTAATTCCTGAGTATGTCCATAAGCCGGCAAGGTGATTCGATTCAGAAACACGAACGAATCAAAATCATTCCCTTTTCCAAGCTTGACCACAGAAGAGGGAATGACGTCTGTATTCATAATATCCGGTGAAAACCCGGCACTCATAGCCAAAGTCCTCACCTGTGCATCTACCCCCTTATCTGCAGTACTTACAATGAATACAGCCTGGTTGTAAGGATCGGGACCAATGGCTGCGGTTTTTTCTGCATCAGCCGTAAGATTGTTCTTCTGGGTATCACCGGTATTGGCGGACAGGGTTCCCTCCGTTTTAATCGTGAGATTATTCACGGTATCACCCAGACTGGCGAACAAGGTTCTTCGATCCGATTCCCCCTCATATTGCCGCTTGAACAGATATGAGCGATAGCTGAAATAGGCAACCGGAGGCGGGGTATGTCCAATGAGGACAATGGCGTCATTGGGGTTAAGCTGGAATTCGCTTGCTACCGATACACCCTGAGAATTATCCGTAATGGAGAGATAACTGCCACCGGCATTATTGCCGTATCCCGAACCCAGTGCGTTAAGACAGACCAGTTTTGCCACATCGACTTTTCCGTACGTCCACTCCTTAACCGTGTAGCCCGACGCAGTGAGAGCGGCTTTGAAGGCATCAATCTTCGAAGATGAGATGGCCGCCGAATCTATCTCGTCAGCGCTCGTAGCAGGTACGGGTAATGCTGCCGAAGATATCATGGCAAACAACCAGACTAAAACCAAATTTGAATAAAAACCATTTCTCATTTAACTTTCCCCTTTTTGTTAAGTGATATGGGCTTGACAGCCCATTCCTTCGAAGATTGACCTTCACCATCTTTCCCGCTAATGTAACGCACTATATTTGTCAACACATAATTGTGGCGACTTCGTAAAAAGTCCGCATGCAGCGCTTGCGCTGTACCTTTCGTCGTTGCGGCGTACCATATGGCAACATTGCAGGGATTAAGA